>NZ_JBIMCW010000040.1:0-31325 GCF_048552295.1 Acinetobacter legionensis | reverse complement strand
GGGGCACAGCTTTAGAAATTAATACAACAAACCAAGACAATCCATTGGAACAAAGTAATATCCGTTTTCAGGGGCAATATTACGATAAGGAAACAGGGCTACACTATAACCGCTATCGTTATTACGAACCGTATAGTGCAAGGTATGTGAGTAAAGACCCAATTGGGTTGAATGGAGGCATGAATAGCACTGTTTATGTGAATGATCCAAATCAGTGGGTGGATCCAATGGGACTAGATTGGTCTAATGCTTTTCCTCCTGGTTTGATGGAATATGGACGTTCTAAAGTCTCTGAACATAATTGGAAAATGCAAAATGATCCTGAATATCGTAATCAAGTAATGACTCCACCAGCCCCTGTAAAAGCAGCTACCCATGTACCATATACAACAATGACAAATGTTAATTTAGGTCTTACTGCAATAGCGGGAGGATCTGTAGGTGTTGGAGGTGGTCATACTAGAGATAAATATGGGAAAGTTATGCAATGTGTTGCCCTAAATGTATGTGGTAGTGCAGGAGCGGAGGCAAGTGCTTACGGAAGTGGAGGGCAAAGTTATACTAATACTGATACTTCACGTGGTTTTTCTACTGGAGGATCTGTTTGTGGTAGTGCTAAAGGCGCTGCTATCATTGGAGGGGGGGTGCAAGCTTGTCAAAATACAGATGGCTCTCAAACATATTCTGGTAATGTGATTATTGGAGCGGGAGCTGGTGCGACAGGATCAATTTGTACGGCAGTAAATTATTGTAGGTAAATAATATGAAAAATATTTTAGTGTTTTTGATGCTTGGAAGTTTAGCTTCTTGCACCAACTTAAATAAGCAAGATAATCACCTTACACTTGAGGAAGAATGTAAACAAGCAGGTGATCTAAGTAAACAATGTGAAATCGTTAATATAAAAGGATTAACATTGGATGAAAAAGAGAACTTATTGGGATGGATATATCTTAATGGTTCAGAAAAAATCGTTCCGAATTATGATAAAGCCTATTATTGGTTAGAAAAAGCTGCAAAATCCCAAAATAATGAAGCATTGAATTCGTTAGGAACGATTTACCTCCTAGGATTGGGGAAAAATAAAGATTTAAATAAAGCAGAAGAATATTATTTAAAAGCAGATCAGTTAGGTAATAAAGAGGCTAAACTAAATTTAGCGGAATTATATCGGAGTAATGGTCAGGATACATTGCCAGATTATGAAAAAGCCGAAAAATGGTATCTAGCTGGTATGAAGGATAATCAATTACGTGCATATGAAGGCTTGTCTAAAATGTATATTGATCAAGAAAAGTTTAAAGAAGCATTTGATTATTCTATAAAGGCTGCTGAGCTAGGTAGTTCTGAAGCTGAATATAATTTAGGTGTTTTTTTTGAAAAAGGGATATATGTTCAAAAAAATAAATTACAAGCAATATATTGGTATGGTAAAGCAGCTGAAAGGGGACATGTCGATGCAATTAATAATTTGAGAGTACTTAAGCAAAAATAAATTATAAAATTAGGAGTCTGTTGATGATTTTTTAAGCTTATAATTTATATTTTTTTTTGTGTGTGTTCTGGGTATATATTTAAGAAATTAGCTTAATTAATTGATGATATAGGATGATGTTTTTTACATTCGAAATTCAGTTTTAAAATCATTGACTTGAATAGTATCTGAGTTTTTGAAGAAAGACTCAGTTTTTATTATGTACCATCAAGTTTTTAATTTTTGAGAGTTAGTAAATGAAATATTCCTATTCTATCTTTTTTATTTTATTGATGGTAAGTGGTTGTAGTAATGGTACATCACTGAACAAAATTCATGACTCAGAAAAGATTGCATCGACTGAACAAGATTCATATCAAAAAGCAAAAAAATATTCTGAAGCTGGTGATAAAGAAAATTATCTAAAATTTTTAGAAATTTCTGCTAAAAGTGGCGACGTAATTGCTCAAAATGAATTGGCAGGGTTATATGCATTTGGTGATGGTGTACCAAAAAATGGGGAGAAATTCATTTATTGGTCAGAGTTAGCTGCATCTAAGGGGTATTCACTTGCTCAACTTAATTTAGGTACAGCTTATTTTTTGGGAACTAATGGCGTAACTCAAGATTTAGTAAAAGCAGAAAAGTGGCTAACACTTGCAGCAAATAATAATGAAGAAATTGCTAAAAATTATTTACAGCAAATAAAGAATAATGAAATACCAGATGCATCAATACCTGATGATATAAAAATTCTTATGGAAAATGATAAGTAATCCAAGCTTGTTAGTCTTATCGCTATACTATTTCATCGAGTTTACTATATTGAATTCCCCATGGTGATTATGCATTTATATTAAAAATTATGATTTTAATTGCTGTAGCATGTACCGATGTGTTTATACAAATTACGGAACTCAAAATCCACTGTCAGCGATGACGTGTCGGTTCGAGTCCGACCCTCGGACCATATATTATGAAAAGCCTTCAAGCATATTTAGACTTGAGGGCTTTTTTTATTGTTTGAAATTGGTGCTATCAGAACTTAAGAAACCAAATAAGAACATGAGTGCTTTAAAAAGAAAAAAACTGATTTTGATCAGTATGGACCAATTAATAGATTGGCATTTAAATGATGGTTTCGATGTTTAATTAAAATTACGTAATTTCTAGTGTTCCATCGCTCCCTCTTTAATGACGCATTTTTATAACAAGTATCAGTATGCGAGAAATAGCGCCTGATCACTTAACAACAACAGTTAAAATTTTTAATTTCAATCATTTAAAACTTAACCAAAGGTGTACATATTTCTTGCCTATAAGAAAATTAATTAATTATAGTTAAAAGTATTTTAAATAATTTGAAACTATTTTATTTTTTCTCGCTATTTCAAAAAATATCTAAATGATCTTTATGCAGGTTGTTCAGCAAAGAAGATTGGCTTTATTTAAGGAAAATCAAGGACACATCATGGGGATTCAGAAATCATAATCGGAGTAAAATTATAATGAATCTAAGTATTATGATCATCATTGGTTTAATCGTGTATTCGATAGCAGCCATGACTTATGTATACCGTTGGCGAGGAAATGTACGTTATGACTCACTCTCACAATATTTAAGAAAAAGTTGGCCTATATTTGCACCATTTAATTGTGTTCTGTATATGACGACACGCAGCTTTGCAAAAAAGCCAATATTAGATGCTGACTTTTTAGAAAATATTGAAGTACTTAGAGCCAATTGGATAATTATTAGAGATGAAGCAATAGCATTAGAGTCATCGGGTATATTTGAAGTGATCAAGACACCTGGAGCAGACGGTTATTATGATGTTGGTTTTCGCACTTTTTACAAACGTGGTTGGAGTAAATTTTACTTAAAATGGTACGGAACAACGCATGTTTCTGCGCAAAGATTATGTCCTAAGACATTGGAGTTACTTAATCAAGTTCCTGCTATTCGAGGTGCCATGTTTTCACTGTTACCGGCGGGTTCTGAACTGAGCTTACACGCTGATCCGATTGCTAGTAGCTTTAGGTATCATCTCGGTTTGGTGACGCCTAACTCTGAAACTTGTCAAATTAATATTGATGGACAAACTAGTACTTGGTTCAATGGTAAAGACTTTGTCTTTGATGAAACATATCCACATTTTGCATATAATACAGCGAATTCAGCGCGATTGATTCTGATGTGTGATGTTGATCGTCCAATGAACATATTTGGACGAATTTTTAACAGCGCTTATCGTATTCTTGTTAAAGGTACTGTTGTTTCAAATACACCTGAAGATAAAAGAGGGGTGTATAGTGCTATTTTTAAATTTTTTGCACCATTTAGACAGTATTCAATACAATTTCGTGAAAAGCATTTCAAAACTTATAAAATACTCAAATTCATTTTAAATATGAGCCTGCTATCCATCATTTTTATCGTCTTGTATGGGATGATCTATTTTTTCGAAATGCTTTTTTAAGGGATTAAAATAACTCATTTCCTCAATCATTTGAGAGATAACTTTAGTAAAGTTGTTGCTGAATTTCGCTATTTTGTCTTTGATCTTTGCAACCTCTCTGTCACTTATACATGCCAATAGCTTGATAAATACTTTATGGTTTGATTGCGATGATTTAAATTAGAGGTTTTTATCAAAAGCTTGGTTTTTTCTATTTAAATCATAAAAATATATAAAGCAGTAACTGATTGTGCATGTTAAATAAAATGTGAAATTTATCGAAAATTTCATCCCATTGTTTTTATTTGATTGTATTGCTGTTATATTGTTTTATGTGAACATTTGTAAGTGTTTCTCTAAAGCGATGTTTTCAAGTTTGTATGTGTTTGGAAGAAGTTGATATTTAAACGTTGGCGATTTAAATAACTAGCGTGTTAACTGAAAGTGCAAATGAGGTAAACATGAAATTAGAATTCTTAGAAGCTCATCAGACTGAACAGCTTAGTGCTTGTCAACTATCGTTGATTTTAGGTGTTTATACCACAGACAATAAAATTGAACGTTATTTACGTGTAGCTCGTGCTGTTCTCAATGTAGAAAATGCTTTTTTTACTTTTCATAATGAACCTTATATTTGGGTTGCCGATGAAAGTAGTGATTTTAAAGCAGCATCTATTGCTTGTAAATTGAGCTTATCACCATATTTTGGCAATCAGTGCATCGTTTCAGAAATGCATAAAAATTATGAAAAATTCTCACAATATATGGTTGAAATTGGGATAAAACACCAACGTTTATTGTGCTACGATTTTAAGTTAGAAGATAACGACTCTATTGCACATGTTTATTTCTATGATAATAAAAAAACAACATTTACAAGCAAGCAACAGGCTTTATTAGAAGAACTTAGCTTAGGTTTGGTGACGATCTTAGAGCGTAAATCTGAATCCCAAGATTACTATGAGTTATATGAACAAGAACGCGCTTTAAATTTTAGTAAAACTAAGTTTTTCCAAGTTATTGCTCATGATTTACGTGCGCCTTTTCATGGATTGATTGGCTTCTCAGATGTCTTAGCAAACGAGCGTGAAACTTTGAGTGAAGAAGGTGTACAGGATATTGCAGATTATTTGCACGATACCTTGCAATCGACCTATTCCTTACTTGAAAACTTACTCAATTGGGCGATGGCAGAAGGTGGGCGCTTTGTTTATCACCCAATTAATTTTAAATTAAAACAGACCACAAAGATTGTTTACGATGTGCTTAAGCCTTTGGCAGTGAATAAAAATATACAACTGATTGAAAATGTTGCTGAAGATTTAAGTGTTTTTGCAGATATGAATATGGTGACCTCGGTGATTCAGAATTTGGTTTCGAATGCCTTGAAGTTTACCCGTACTGATGGTTCTGGAAAAGTTTCCATTGTTGCGCACCCAGTAGGAAAAGATATAGAAATTATTATTCATGATACTGGTTTGGGAATGACTCAGTCGCAAATTGAGCAGCTGTTTGAACCACAGATCAAAGCCAGTATAAAAGGTACGATTGGGGAGCGAGGAACAGGATTAGGGCTGGTTCTATGTAAACGGTTTGTGGATCTCAATCATGGAAAAATCTCAGTAAGCTCTAAAACAGGTGAGGGAACGACTTTTATTGTTGCTTTACCTGCTGCAAAAAATACCCATCAAGCTTTGGTTTGTCCTGAAATCAAGCAAGATAAAATAAAAATTTCATAATTTTATATTTGAATAATTTAGATTGATTGTGAGTGGTGGTTTTTTGAGCTTTGTTTTTTAAGAAAAGTACAAAAACCTCCCTAAATGTAAAGCAAACTGCTATAAATAAGCTGATAAAACATAAGTACAGGCTTTTCAATGAACATTGAGCAATTGCAAAAAACATTACATGCAAGTCAGTATGCAGAACAAGTATTAAGTCTACATCAAGCCACTTTAGAACATGATTATGCAATTGATCAATTTCAACAATCGCTCAGTACAGCACAAATTCAACAACTCGTTTACGATCATTTAGTCAATATTCAAGATGAAAATACGTGGATGAAAGTCTTACGTATTCTTCGTGCACGCTTAATGTTTCGTTGGATTTGGCAAGATGCTAACCAACTGACCAATGTGGTGAAGTTGACACGAGAACTGTCTGATTTTGCAGATGCCTGTATCATTGCAGCAAAAGATTTTGCTCGGATTCCTTTGCTGGCAAAACATGGCGAACCGATAGGTTATAACGGCAAGCTTCAAGATTTGATCGTCATTGGGATGGGCAAGCTTGGGGCACAAGAGCTGAACTTATCTAGTGATATTGACCTGATTTTTGCCTTTGATGAGCAAGGAGAAAGCAATGGTCGTAAGTGTATTGATGTACAGCAATTTTGCATCTTGTGGGGGCAAAAGCTGATCTATTTATTAGATCATATTACTGCAGATGGTTTTGTATTTCGTGTGGATATGCGTCTACGTCCTTGGGGGGATGGTTCAGCACTGGCAATAAGTCATGTGGCTTTAGAAAAATATTTAAGTCAGCATGGGCGCGAGTGGGAACGTTATGCATGGATTAAGGCGCGTATTATCACAGGTGGACAAGACGGTGATAGTTTATTGGATATGACCCGCCCATTCGTTTTTCGTAAATATGTAGATTACACCGCTTTTGAAGCCATGCGTGAAATGAAAGCGATGATTGAACGTGAGGTGGCTCGGCGTAACATTGCAGACGATATTAAGCTGGGCGCAGGTGGTATTCGTGAAGTTGAATTTATTGTGCAGGTTTTTCAGCTGATTTATGGCGGAGCAAAATTAGAGTTACAAGACCGCCAATGCCTTGTTAGCCTAAAACATTTGGGTGAGGCGGGATTACTCGATCATCAATCCGTTGAGGATCTTGAAGAGGCTTATCTATTTTTACGACGTGTAGAGCATGCTATTCAAGCCTTGAATGACCAGCAAACACAATCTTTACCTACAGAACCTGAACTTCGTCAGCGAATAATTGATACCTTGGGTTTTGATGATTGGGCTGCTTTTATTGATTTTCTCAACCAAAAGCGCAGCAAGGTGACTTTCCAATTTGAGCATTTGATTAAAGAAAAAGGACTTGATTCTCCGATTGAAAGTTTTAGTCAGTTGGAAAGCCAGCTCAATGAGATCTTAGACCGTAATGCACAAAATCTGATTCATGAGTTTTGGTATGGTCATGCAATCAAGAAACTGCCTGCTAAAGCTGTACAGCGTTTAAAAGAATTTTGGCCGCATTTGGTTGAAGCAGTCCTACAGTCGAATAGTCCGCAAGTGGCTTTAATGCGATTGATGCCGTTGGTCGAATCTGTAATGCGCCGTACCGTGTATTTGGTGATGTTGATTGAAAGCAAAGGGGCGTTGCAACGTTTGGTCAAAATGGCGACAGTTAGTCCGTGGATTTGTGAGGAGTTGACTCATTATCCTGTTCTTCTGGATGAGTTTTTATCCATGGATTTTGAACTGCCTCGACGAGATTATTTGGAAGATTCGCTCCGCCAGCAATTACTGCGTATTGAAATCGATCAAGTTGAAGATCAAATGCGAGTATTGCGCTTATTTAAAAAATCCAATGTGCTTACCGTTGCTGCAAGCGATGTGCTGGCAGAAAGCCCGTTGATGAAAGTTTCGGATGCTTTAACAGATATTGCAGAAGTTTCTGTGATTGCAACATTAAACTTGGCTTATCAGACAGTTGCTAAGCGTCATGGTTATCCTGTCGATGCAGAAGGCCTGCGTTGTTCATTAGACCATATGGCCTATGCTGTGATTGGTTATGGCAAAGTAGGGGGCATTGAGCTAGGCTATGGTTCAGACCTCGATCTAGTTTTTATTCATTATATGGATGAACAAGCAGATACTGATGGTCAAAAGGCCATTAGTGGCTTTGAATTTGCCATGCGTGTTGCGCAAAAATTTATGTCTCTGATGACCACACAAACTTTAGATGGTCGAGTCTATGAAATTGATACCCGTTTACGCCCTTCTGGTGAAGCAGGCTTATTGGTCACCAGTTTAAAGGCATTTGAACAGTATCAACTCAAAAGTGCCTGGTTGTGGGAACATCAAGCAATTGTTCGAGCACGCTCAATTGCAGGTGAGCAAAGCTTAAGAGCAAAATTTGAAGAATTACGTTGTAGGGTTCTCACATTACCAAGAGAAGAAGAGACAGTTCGCAAAGAAGTCCTGAACATGCGTCAGAAGATGAAAGATCATTTGGGTTCCTCAAAAGATCAGAAAAAAGATGGAATTTTTCATCTAAAACAGGATGCAGGAGGTATCGTTGACATCGAATTTATGGCACAGTATGTCGTATTAGCCTGGAGTGGGACGAATCCTGATCTCGCCCATTATTCCGACAACGTACGAATCCTTGAAGATGCCGCAAAGGCAGGTTGCTTATCCAGCGACGATGTATCCGCATTGATTCAAGCTTATCTCAGTGAACGCGCCGAGAGCCACCGTTTGGCACTTGCAAATCATAATATGCAAGTGAGTGCTGCGGATTGGCACGATACCCGAGAGGTCGTTTGCAAGTTATGGCAAAGATTAATTGATCCAACAGCGAGTTTCGCTTTGGAAAGTGAATAATTGTGTAAAAATTTGGAGTGTGCGCCATGAATTTGGCTGATCGTGATGGTTTTATTTGGCAAGATGGACAAATGGTTGATTGGCGTGAAGCTAAAATTCACGTCTTAACTCATACATTACATTATAGTATGGGTGTTTTTGAGGGTGTCCGTGCTTATGAAACACCTAACGGTACTGCGATTTTCCGTCTCCAAGACCATACAAAACGTTTGTTAAATTCTGCAAAAATTTATCAAATGAAAGTTCCATTTGATCAAGCAACTCTTGAACAAGCTCAAATTGATGTTGTCCGTGAAAATAAATTGGCGTCATGCTATTTACGCCCAATTATTTTCATTGGTTCGGAAAAATTAGGTATCGCTGCAACTGATAATACCATTCATGCGACAGTTGCTGCATGGAGCTGGGGTGCTTACCTTGGCGATGAAGCAATGGCGAAAGGTATTCGTGTTAAAACCTCATCATTTACGCACCATCACCCTAACGTGACCATGTGTAAAGCCAAGGCTTCAGGTAACTATACTTTGTCTATTCTTGCACACCAAGAAGTGGCACATTCTGGTTATGATGAAGCAATGCTTATGGACCCTCAAGGGTATGTATGCCAAGGTTCAGGTGAAAATGTATTCTTAGTAAAAGATGGTGTATTACATACACCAGATATTGCTGGCGGGGCATTGGATGGGATTACGCGTCAAACGATTATCACCATTGCGAAAGATATGGGGATTGAAGTTGTTGAACGTCGTATTACCCGTGATGAATTCTATATTGGTGATGAAGCATTCTTTACTGGGACTGCTGCTGAAGTGACGCCGATCCGTGAATATGATGATCGTGAAATTGGTTCAGGCGCTCGTGGTCCGATTACTGAGAAGATTCAGAAAGCATTCTTTGATGCTGTTCAAGGTAAAGATCCAAAATATGCACATTGGCTGACTTATGTAAAATAAGTGGCTGCATGCAAAAAAAGGATTTTTAGAGGAATCCTTTTTTTGCTTAGATCTGGCTGTTGTAATAATTGAAAAAAAATTCAAAGGCTAAAATTTAGCTTTAAACTAAATAAAAGCCTTAATTAAACTTGATAAAAATCTCGATACCAATCTACGAATTGTTTAACACCATCTTCAACAGAGACCGATGGTTTGTATCCGACCATCTGTTCTAAAGCACTGCTATCCGCAAAAGTATCCGGCACATCACCTGGTTGTAATGGAAGTAATTCTAAAATTGCTTCTTTGCCTAAGGCTTTTTCAATAGCATGAATATATTCAATCAATTTTACTGGATTGTTGTTGCCGATATTGAAAATACGGAAAGGCGCATAACTGGTCGATGGATCAGGATTTTTGCTGTTCCAATTTGGATCAGGTTGCGCAATTTGATCACTTGAACGAATCACACCTTCCACAATATCTGAAATAAAAGTGAAGTCACGGGTATGGTTGCCGTGATTGAAAACAGGAATAGGTTGGTCTTCAATAATGTTCTTGGTGAACTTAAACAAAGCCATGTCTGGACGGCCCCAAGGACCATAGACAGTAAAAAAGCGTAAGCCTGTTGTTGGTAAATTGAAGAGATGGCTATAACTGTGCGCCATGAGTTCATTGGCACGTTTCGTTGCAGCATAGAACTGTACAGGATGGTTAACGCCATGTTTTTCACTAAATGGCATGGTGGTATTTGCACCATAAACACTACTGGTACTGGCATAAGTTAAATGTGGTGTTTTGGCATAACGGCATGCTTCAATAATATTGGTAAAGCCAATTAAATTACTTTCGACATAGCTCAATGGATTTTCTAATGAGTAACGGACACCAGCTTGTGCAGCCAAATGAATCACCCGATCAAATTGATGATCTTGAAAACATTGATCAACGATTGCTTTATTGGCAAGATTGGCATGAATAAAAGTGAATATTTGCTGGGTTTGTGCCGCCGTATCTTTGAGAACCGCTAATCGGGCTTGTTTTAATGCGGGGTCATAGTAATCATTCATATTGTCAAAGCCAACAACATCATCACCACGTTCTAAAAGTTTTTTTGCAACATTGAAGCCAATAAAACCTGCTGCACCTGTGACGAGGACTTTCATTCATCTGCTCCGAAAATATCTCGTGTATAGACTTTATCTAATACATCACTTAAGTCATTAGAAACCCGATTGGCAATAATCACGTCACTTTGCTGTTTAAATTGTACTAAATCATTGACGACTTTGGACTTAAAGAACTGGTCCTCTTGTAAAGTCGGTTCATAGACAATCACTTCAATACCCTTGGCTTTGATGCGTTTCATCACACCTTGGATTGCGGACGCTCTAAAATTATCTGAACCACTTTTCATCACTAGGCGATAAATACCAACTTTATTGGGGTTACGTGCAATCACCGAGTCTGCAATAAAGTCTTTACGCGTGCTGTTTGAGTCAACAATGGCTTGAATCAAATTACTTGGAACGTGATTATAGTTGGCTAAAAGTTGTTTGGTGTCTTTGGGTAGGCAATAGCCACCATAACCAAATGATGGATTATTATAGTGATTACCAATACGTTGATCTAAACAAACACCATCAATAATTTGATGAGTGTCTAAGCCAAAAATTTGCGCATAGGTATCCAGTTCATTGAAATAGGCAACGCGCATAGCGAGATAGGTATTGGCAAATAACTTAATTGCTTCAGCTTCAGTTGAATCGGTAAATAAAACAGGGCTGTCTTTTTTGATGGCCCCTTCGATCAATAAGTCAGCAAACAGTTTTGCCCGATCAGATTTTTCCCCAACAATAATGCGGGAAGGGTATAAATTGTCATGCAATGCCTTTCCTTCCCGTAAAAATTCTGGAGAAAAAATAATATTTTCAGTGTGAAATTTTTCTTTTAAACTCTTGGTGAAGCCGACAGGGACAGTTGATTTAATCACCATCACTGCATTGGGGTTGACCTCTAAGACTTGCTGAACTACGCTTTCGACACTTTGCGTATTAAAATAATTGGTTTTGGTGTCGTAATCCGTTGGTGTTGCAATAATCACAAAATCTGCATTGCAATACGCTGCTTGGTAATTTGTCGTAGCTGTAAAATTTAATGATTTTTCTTTTAAAAATAATGAAATATCCGCATCTTGAATGGGCGATATTTTATTGTTGAGCAAGTTAACCTTAGATTCTAAAATATCTACTGCAACAACTTCATGATGTTGTGCAAATATCATTGAATTGGATAAGCCAACGTAACCTGTTCCAGCGACTGCTATTTTCATAAAAACCTAATATAGAAAATGTGCTTGCAAAAGTTGTATTCAATTTCACAGTGCATTCATTCAAAAAAGATTGCTCAATAAAATATCGAACAATTAAAATGATCATGCTCAATGTGAATTGTTAACGCATCATAGCATATTCTCATGAAACAAATTGTTCAGCATATGCAATCGAATACAGTAACTTGGCGAGGGTAATGGTATGATATGGCGATTGCTCAGGTGGAAGATTGATGCATGCAGGTCAATGAATCAAATTTACAGTCGAATTTAGTTGAATCAGAACAGAATATCGTTTTGTGTATGAAGTGGGGCAGCAAGTATGGTGCTGAGTATGTCAATCGCCTATATAACATGGTGAAACGACATACCACAATTGATTTCCAAATGGTGTGTTTGACTGATCGTACGGAAGGTATTAATCCCGAAGTTCAATGCTTTCCAATTCCGCCATTAGCATTACCTGAAGGAAGTCCTGAGCGAGGATGGAATAAACTATCTACTTTTGAACCCAATTTATATGGTTTAAAAGGCAATTTATTATTTCTAGATCTTGATGTGGTCATTGTAGACAATATTGATGATTTCTTTACTTATCCCGGTGAATTTCTAATTATTCACGATTGGAAACGTCCTTGGCGTGTGACCGGAAATAGCTCAGTTTATCGTTTTAAGTTGGGCACCTTTCCTGAAATTTTGCCGTATTTTCGTGAAAACTTTAAAGAAATTAGTCATAAATTCCGAAATGAACAAGAGTATTTATCGTGGTATGTCGATCAGCAGCAAAAACTAAGCTACTGGCCAAAAGATTGGTGTAAGAGTTATAAATACCATTGCTTGCAAAAATTACCATTGGCTTATTTTAAGCCACCAGTAAAGCCACAAGATGCCAAAATTATTATTTTCCATGGGGAAATTAATCCACCTGATGCTGTGACTGGCGGTGGTGGTAAATGGTATCGTTATGTGTTGCCTTCAGACTGGATTAAAGACGCTTGGCAGTAATTTTATTTAGATCATTAGAAAATTTGAGAACAATATAGATGCAAAACCTTGATATCGTGATTGCTTGGGTCGATGGCAATGATGTTGAGTTAAAACGTAAACGTCATCAATACCTCACAGGTGGAGATGCCTCAGATGCTGTGAGCGATACACGTTTTGCTAGTAATGATGAGATCTATTACAACATTGCATCTATATTGAAGTATGTACCTTTTTGCCGTCATATTTTCATTGTTACAGATAATCAGCAGCCTGAATTTTTAAATGAATTTGCAACACAAGGTCTTTGTGATGCAAATAAAATTCGTGTCGTTGATCATCGTGAGATTTTTGCTGGTTATACGCAATTTCTACCCACGTTTAACACCCGGTCAATTGAAAGCATGTTATGGAATATTAACGGGCTTTCAGATTATTTTATCTACTTAAATGATGACTTCTTTTTCAATTCACCTGCTCAAATTGAAGATTTTCTTGAAGCCAATAAAATCGTCACCTATGGACACTGGAAAAGTTGTTTTAGTTACAAGGCTAAGCTGAAATATCGTCAGTTTTTAAATCGAAAATTTAATAAACCGATTCAACCTGGTCATGTGATTGCACAAATGCTGGGTGCTGATATTCTAGGCTTTAAAGAATTTTTTGAAATCCACCATTATCCACATTGCGTAGATCGTAAAATTTTAAGTGAATACTTATTGCATCATCCAGACCTATTAGAAACACAGATTAAATATAAATTTAGAAGTGTCGAACAACTAAATCCGATTTCATTGATGAATCATTTAAAGATTCAAAAAAATGAAGCAGTTTTAAAATCTGATTTAGCTTTGGCTTATTTGAAGAATGCTGAAAGCTTACCTGAGTTTGTAGAAGCATTGAATCAAGGCAATATTAAATATGGTTGTATCCAAAGTTTAGATCAACTAAATTCTGAGAATGCTGAACAGGTACGTCTTAAAATGATCGATAAATTATATGATTATTTACCTAAATCAGTTATTTCAGCCAAAGTTTTATCGTAGGAAGCCCATCATGAAAGTTAAAACATATCTGATAAATTTAGATGGTAGTGATGAGCGACTTGCTCGCGCAACAGAACAGTTACAGGCGGTAAACTGGGAGTTTGAGCGTTTTTCTGCTTACGATGGACGTGGCAAAGGATTGTCATCTTTTCAGGATTATGATGATGCGTTGACGCAGCAAACTTTAGGAAGACGGTTACTCAATTCTGAGCTAGGGTGTTATCTCAGTCATTATGGCTGTGCTCAGAAATTTTTAGCAAGTGATGCAGATTATCTTGTTGTCCTAGAAGATGATCTGAAAATTACAGCTGATTTCAAACAGTCTATGGATCAAGTTTTAAATTATTTAGATACGCATCCAGACTTAGACTGGTATCTGATTAATTTAGCCGCGAAGAAGAAAAAGTTAGCCAAAGACATTACTCAGTTTGATCACTATTCATTGTGGCACGCTTATTATTTTCCTATTCGTGGTTTGGGGTTAATTTGGTCACGAAAGGGTGCTGAGGCGTTTATTGCACAAGGTAAAACAATTGCGATGCCTGTTGATATCTTTTTCCAAACTTGGTTGAGTAAGAATGGAAAAGGATTAGGTGTTTGGCCTGCTTTTGTTCGTCCAGCAGGTTTGGACAGCGATATTTTAGGTACAGTTGCAACACAGGGAATATCTCGTAAAGAGAAAGAAAATCGTGACCATTCTTATGGTTTTAAGAAGCAAAAACGTATGTGGCGTGATCGGGTATATGCTCTTAAACATCTTTATTTTTAATTGTATTAAGATGTAATTGGATAATTGTTGGTTAAATATACTGTGTAAAATGTATTTTTATCAGTATTGCTTTAGGTAAACGTTGTGGATCTATTATATGAAAATTTTTAAAAAATTATTTTATTTAGCTAAATTTCATATGATGTACTATTATAAAATTAGACATACCAATAAAAAAATTGATAATTATGCAGGACAGCTCATTTTTAATCCTGTTACTACTTCTATTGAGTTACCTAAAAAAATTTGGATTTATTGGGAAGGACGTTTCCCAGAGTTTGTAGAAAAATGTGTCGAAAATATTCGTGAAAAAAACCCATCTTATCAAGTATATGTACTTAACCCAAAAAATGTAAGTGAGTACAGTGATATTGACTTTTCTTTATTGAAGGATGCGACGCCTCAACAAAAGGCTGATCTACTCAGATTTGATCTTTTATATCAGCATGGTGGGATCTGGTTAGATGCCAGTATAATTCTTTATGATAATTTGGATTGGATTACTGAACTGATGCAAAATAATCAGACAGAATGTTTTTCTTATTACCGAAAAAAAAATACTACGAATATCGATTATCCAGTATTGGAGAATTGGTTATTGGCAAGTGTTAAAAAAAATGTTTTCTTTAAGCATTGGTATGATGAATTATATTTAGCAATTCAACAAACGCCTAAATGCTATGTACAAAATATTCAAAAAACTGAAAAAAATAGCAAAGATATTTTTCAAAGAATTAGTAATTTGGAATATTTAGTGGCTTATGTCGCATGTCAGAAAGTGCTCAGACGATCTTTCCCAAGCATTACTTTAATCGATTGTGATGAAAATGCCTTTTACTACCAAGTGAAAAATCGCTGGGTAAAAGAAAAGATTTTGATTGATATGGCAATTAATTATCCAGCTGAAGAATATCCTAAGTTAATAAAACTTGCAGGAAAAGAGCGTAATTATTTATGCCAATATTATGATAAAGGAATGTATTTTAAAGGATCTTTTATTGATTTTTAACTTAGAACTCATTCAATCATGTTAAAAAATAAGCTTTGATCTCTTTTCTGAAATCAAAGCTTATTTAGACTAAAATCCTAGCTGACCCAAATTTTTAACTAGTTTGAAGTAGATAAAAACTGTTTAAGTACTTTATATTTAGGCTGTTGAGTAAAATACTCTTCAGAGGACAATGAACCAAAAACAGATAAATGGCGACCATCCAAAGAGTAAGGAATACTTTCTTTTGCCATATGATTTGGTTTAAACAAATCTGCTTGAGTGAGCAATAACGTATTTGGATAGTGCTGAGTCGTATCTGTAATGAGCCGTGAAGCATTTTTTTGCTGTTTAGCTTTAACATTATCAAAATAACTATTTAGATTGAAATTTCGATGTAACCACAATGACCGTTTGTATAACATGCTAATGTTTGCATCAAATGCATAAGGCTCAGACATTACAATCACTTTCTTATGTGATTGATTCGCTAGTTCGAGCAAATTTTTAAAACTTTGTTCTTGATGCTGTTGCACAATATCGGACCAGCGACCTGCAAAAATTAATACACTATATCGATCTATATTGTTTTTTAAGTAATTTCGATTAATCATACATTGCTGGTAGGCCGTTGAATTCTTATCCCCTGTGAATTGATCATCCGTACTTGGATAACACCAATTTGTAGTAATTGCATGGATATTTAAGTTGAGTTTTTTACCCAGATAATGCCAAAAGGGAATATTATGTCCAGCAAAAGAATCACCAAATAAAAGTACTTTTTGAGCATCAGTTTGTTTCGATCCAATATGGCATTCAAGTCCTTGTTGACCTACCTTAAGGCTGTGATCATCTTTAATATTATAAAAACACCAGCCATTGGAAACCTTTGGCATTTCAAGTTTTTCATTGTGTTTTAAATAGAGTGAATCGGCACGATTTTTTAAACCGTCTTTATTTATATATGAATAGAGTGCGGATGAAGAGATCAGGATGATAAAGAATAATAAATAGGAGTAATATACCTTAATACTCACTAAATATTTTCTTGAACTTTCAATATGTTTATAGCTTAACCAGCCTAAAATAAAAGAGATCAGAATCCCTAGACTAATATTGACTATGTTTTTTTCAAAGAAAAAATATCCAAGTAAAAAGGCAACTGGCCAATGCCACAAATAAATAGAGTAAGAAGCACTGCCTATATTTTGAATAAATTTAAATTTGGTGAAAACTGAATTTTGTTGGTTAGCAATAAGAATAAGCATCGTTCCAATTACAGGAACTAATGCGTTATAACTTGGCCAGATTGTATCTTGACCAAACAGGACTAAGCTTAGTGCAATGAATGAAAAACCAACAAGTTCAAAAAAATATTTTATGGGTTGAGTTGGCGTATATGTTCTAAAATAATAATAAGCCAAGCCACCCGCAAGCAACTCCCAAGCACGAGAGGTGAGCTTAAAAAAAGCATAGATTGAGTCTTTAGAAGAGATATAAATTGAGAAGCTTAAAGATGAAATACATAATAAAATTAAAAATATTCCTAAGAATTTTTTATTTTGAATAATTTTAAAATATAAATAAACAAGAATAGGAAATAATATATAAAATTGCCATTCTACTGATAAAGACCATGTATGAAGTAAGGCCTTATCATGAGAACTTACTGCAAAATAATCACCTGCTTGACGATAATATAAGTCATTAGATAAAAAACTTAGACTATATTTTGCATCTTTAGCAAACAGTTTGAAGTCTTCTGGGATGAAAAAAAACCATCCGCAAATTGTCATGATTAAGATGACAAAGAAAAGTGCAGGAAAAATTCGTGTGATTCTTGCTAAATAAAAGTTTATAAAAGAAAAACTATTTTTTTCAAGGTTCTCAATAATGATTTTGGTCATTAGATAACCAGAAATAACAAAGAAAACATCGACACCTAAGAATCCAGCAGAAAATCCTGAAACCCCAAAATGGAATAGAACAACAAGTATTACAGCATAGGCGCGAAGCCCGTTGATATCATCACGGAAATTTTTGGTTTGCATATTAAAAACAAATTAAGAGCTAAGGTGAATCCAAAACTTTATAAAAGCTTTGGATCTAATTTCTCAAAAGACTCTATCGCACTTTTCAGTGAAAGATTGTAAACTTTAATATTCTGCTTGTTTAAATAGTGAGAAGCGGCCTCAAATGCTGGAAATATTTCCGTTAAGTATTGGTCAAGCATCGTTGGTTGTTTGTTACCGCTTTTTTCATAAAAACGTGGTTGATTAAAGTTATTCATATCTAAACCTGCTAAATAAATTTCTTCATAAGACAGAGAATAAATAATTTGTAATGCGACATATGACACTGTGAAATAATCAAAAATAGAATCACGAATATGCAGAGAAAATCCTTTACCATCTTCTAAATAAAAATAGTCTTGATGGGGATTAATAGTGAGACGGGGACCTAAAAATCGCTCAGTTACACCATCCGTAATCGTTTCAATGACTTTGATCTGACATTTAATTTGGTCAGGATTGATTCTTCTTAGAATGATGTCTAGACAGCGATGAGTGGTGAAAAAAGTACATTGACTTTGAAGTACTTTGAGTACTAAATCAAAACGATTTTTAGTAAAATTAAAGTCGATAATGACATAATATTTAAATTGAACATAGTCCAATGAGATTGAACCATTAATTCCGATATAATCTATATCTTGTCTTTTAAAAACATCTTCTGGGCATTTCTGAACGGAAGGACCAGTTGCAACCAGCATGCTTTTTTTACAAGAGCGTGTAGGCATAACTGAATTGTCAGCAATGAGTTTCTTACGAAAATACACCTGATCAATTCCACCAAGTTCATTCCTTTTAACGGAATAATAAGGCCAGTATTTACGATTATGTCGATGTGTTCTAGGATGGCTATGTTTATAAATAAATTTATAGATATTTCTTAAAACAAAATTTGAAAAGAATAATTGAATCGATTTTGGTGTTTTATGGTTCATATAGAGTCGTAATGAGAAAAGGATTGAAGATGGATAAAATGTCTATTCGACAATTTATCCATCTAAAGTAAATGTGGGCTTTTTAAATTTAGCTTTAATTTTTCGGATTTGCTTACTCAACCAATTGGTTTCTTGGTCTGGGCGAGTCACTTTATTCCCTTGGTAGTTAATTTGAGTTGCTTTTGAAAAAGTTCCAAAAGGTTCAATTAAATAATTTTCAGGTTTATAACCAAGCTCTAGTGCTTCCGCATAATATTGATCAAATAACTCAACTAAATCTTGGCGAGGATGAGGCATTATTTTGCCATCAAACCAATGTTTTTGATTCGCTTTGGCAAGACGTGGAATTGCATATTTATGACTAAATTGAGTTCCCATGTCCGAGTAGTGTAATACTTTGATTTGTTCGATCGCTAAGTCTTCACCATCAATATTATTATAAGAATCTTGATAAGGTTCAACTAATTGAGGCTTGTCTTTGATAAGACGCATTAAATTTTTATGACTCTCTGGATTCGTGCGGATTTCATCAAGTGGAGGGAGGTATTGTTTGGCTTTCTCACAATCCCATACACAAGTACATAAACGCGCTGTACTTTTCCCGCCTTTAGCGATAACGATTGCATCATTATTCATAGGGTGTGACCAAAGTTCTGCAATATCACAGAGTACGACCACATCAGCATCCATATAAATTGCGCGACCTGTGAAATTACATAACTCAGGTATTGCCCAACGGAAACCAGAAAAAGGTGTTGCCCATTTTTCTGTAGACCATCCATTACCTGTTTCTTGGTCGCTATACCACGGACTATTTATGTCATGACTAAGTTGCATCCAAATAAATTCAACATTATGCTGTGTATGTTTACGAACACTATGTTCTAATACCATGAGTTGTTCAAGATCACAGTTATTTGGATCGCAACCTACAAAAATTTTAATGTTTTCACTAATCATTATTTATAGCCCCTAAATCACATTTATTAGAGTGGTGCCGTATAGTATATCGCTAAATGCGAATAATTTAAATGAACATTGATCTTTATCGTGGAGTCGATCTCAAAATTAAATTTATGAGTAATTGTTGTAAGAGTTTTTATGAAAAAATTTGTCATTAGTTTATCAACTGCTCAAGAGCGCCGTAAGCATATTGTAGCTGAATTTACAAAACAAGAAGTAGATTTTGAATTTTTTGATGCGATTACGCCTGTGAATATAGACATCGCGACATCTAAACTTGGCCTGGTCGGGTATACAACAGCTTTACACCAAAATGAAGTCGGTTGCTTGCTGAGCCATATGCTGTTATGGAAAAAAGCAATAGATGAGCAACTCGATTATATTGCAATATTTGAAGATGATATCTATTTAGGTGATCATGCAAAAGATTTTTTATTGGATGATGTATGGATTCCAAAAGAATGTTCTGTGATTAAGTTAGAGGTCTTTTATAAAAAAATTGGTGTAGCGTTAAAACAACATAATCTCTCGGCTCCCGATGCCCGTAAGCTATTGTTATTACGTGAAGCGCATATGGGATGTGGCGGATATATCATATCGCAAGATGTAGCAAAAAAATTGCTGAATTTTATTGTTGAATCGAAAGCATTAATCCCTGTGGATCATTTTTTGTTTAGAGAGTGCCCAGAGCTAGAAGTGTATCAGCTTAGCCCCGCATTGTGTATTCAGGATATGATATTGACGAATGGTAATACACAGTTTCCAAGTGCCTTGGAAGAAGTTAGAAATATTAGAAAAGGGAAGTATCTGAAAAAGAAAAAATTGAAATTTAGTGATAAATTGAAAAAAGAATGTTCAAGAGTTATTAGACAAATTCAAAAAATGATGATTAAGCTGGCAAAATTTAGACAAGGCATTCGGACTGTGAAAATAAAATTTCGTTGAAACTAATGTTTTAGCTGTTAATTTTTGAAGTTCTGTTTGGTGGACATGAATTTGCTTATTTATACAAATTCCTGCCACCCTCTAATTTCCTAAATCGTTTATAGCCCCATAAATACTGTTCAGGAGCAATACTAATCATTCGTTCCATTTCTTTATTCAAGGTATCGACTGAAAGCTGTAAATCTTTAGAATTAATATTTTGTGATAGTGCGGTAAAATGTAAATCAAAACCTGAGAAATCAGAGCGGCGAACACAAGTTAAACCCACGACGGAACATTGGGTTTTTGCAGCAAGCTTTGAAAGTAAAGTTGATGAAAATGCTTTTTGCCCATAAAACTCAGAATAAATACCGCCAGACTCTTTGGGGATGTGGTCGGGAAGGATGGCAGTAAATCCACCTTGTTTTAAATGTTTAAATAAGGCCCGTACACCAGTATCATCAGTGGGTACTAATGTTGCATTTAAGCGTTGGCGAGACTCTAACATAAATCGATCTAAGTCTTTATCTCTACTTGGTTTATACATGATAACAGGATGAGTATGTTGGTTGATCCACGCATTCATGAGCTCCCATGCTCCAAAATGGGGTACCACACCAATACAGCCATTGGGATTCTTCAAGGCATTGAGAAAAATATCAGCATTATAAACCTGTTTAATTTGGGCTAAGGCGAATTCTGGAGAAGATCCCCAAATTTTAATTGACTCTGCATAAGTCATACATTGGCTTTTTAAACTGGCCTTAATCAGTTGATTGCGTTGTTGTTCATCAAGCTCGGGATACGCTGCTGTTAAATTCAATGCAGTGATACGTTTTGCTGAAGAATTACTCATAAACAATAAATTCCCCACACCTCTAGCAATACTTTGTATCATCCCTAGAGGTAATCGAGAGAAAGTTTTAAGTAGCTTATACATTTAATTAATATTAGTCGCGATCAGCATTGCCTTTCAACACCAAATAAATTAGTGCTGAAATAATAAAGAAACCAGCAATAAAACTGCTCATGCTGAAATATAGAATACGTTGATAAGTATCTAAATTAAACAACTGATGGCTTAGGATATAACGCATAAATCCCCATTGAACCACTGAAAATACAATGATAATAATTGTATGACGAAGTACATTAGGTCGCATAGCCATAGGTTTTCACCTCAAAAGTTAACTGCGATAGTATGCCATTTATGAGAACTTATCTCAATTAGAACCTATCGAAATAAAATGCATATGAAAAACAGAAAACCCTGCATAAAGCAGGGTTTTTGATGAAACAATTAAAAATTATTTAGATTCTTCAGCTTTCGGTTTTTCGCGTAAACGAATACCCAAGTCACGTAATTGATTTGGTTCAACTGGTGCAGGTGCTTGAGTTAATGGACACTCAGCAGTTTTGGTTTTCGGGAAAGCAATCACGTCACGGATAGATGATGAACCTGTCATCAACATCACTAAACGGTCTAGACCGAATGCTAAACCACCATGAGGCGGTGCACCGAATTTTAAAGCATTTAATAAGAAACTGAATTTTTCTTCAGCTTCTTCTTCGCCAATACCTAAAGCTTCAAAAATTGCTTTTTGCATTTCTAAAGTGTAGATACGCAATGAACCACCACCGATTTCGGTACCATTCAATACCATATCGTAAGCAACAGAAAGTGCTGCACCAGGATTGCTTTTCACTTCTTCAACACTTGATTTTGGAAGTGTGAACGGGTGGTGAACAGATGTCCATTTACCATCATCAGTTTCTTCGAACATTGGGAAGTCTACGACCCAAAGTGGCGCCCACTCGGTTGTTGACATGTTCATGTCATGACCGATCTTGATACGTAAAGCACCCATTGCATCATTTACAACTTTGGCTTTATCTGCACCAAAGAATACGATGTCACCGTTTTCAGCACCAACACGCTTTAACAAATCAAGCACGATTGGTTCGATGAATTTAACGATTGGAGATTGAAGACCTTCGATGCCTTTTTCAAGTTCGTTGACTTTAATATAAGCTAAGCCTTTCGCCCCATAAATTCCAACGAATTTAGTGTATTCATCGATTTGGCTACGTGGCAATGAGCCTGCACCAGGTACACGAAGTGCCACAATACGACCTTTAGGATCTTTTGCTGGGCCTGCAAATACTTTGAACTCAACGTCTTGCATCATGTCCGCAACGTCTACAAGTTTCAAAGGAATACGTAAATCTGGTTTGTCAGATGCATAATCACGCATTGCATCGGCATAAGTCATGCGCTGGAATTTGTCGAATTTCACACCAAGAAGTTCATTGAACATCTTAACGGTCATGCCTTCCATCAAATCCATAATATCGTCATCGTTTAAGAACGATGTTTCGATGTCGATTTGAGTAAATTCAGGTTGACGATCGGCACGTAAGTCTTCGTCACGGAAACATTTTGCGATTTGGTAATAACGATCTACACCACCAACCATCAACAATTGTTTAAACAATTGTGGTGATTGAGGGAGCGCATAAAAGCTACCATTTGAAACACGGCTAGGCACTAAATAGTCACGCGCACCTTCAGGTGTTGCACGTGTCAAAATGGGTGTTTCAACATCCAAGAAGCCGTTTTCATCTAAGTAGTTACGAATTAACGTGGTCACTTTAGAGCGGAAACGTAAACGGTCAATCATTTCTGGACGACGAATATCGAGGAAACGATATTTCAGACGGATTTCTTCAGAAATATTGGCATTTTCATCATTCAATGGGAATGGTGGAGTTTCAGATGCAGCAAGAACTTCGATTTCTTTACCTAAAACTTCGATTTGACCACTCACCATATTGGCATTTTCGGTGCCTTCATAGCGACGACGTACACGTCCTACAATTTTTAATACATATTCTGAACGTGCTTTATCCGCAGTTGCAAATGCTTCTGGAGTATCAGGATCGATGACGACTTGAACGAGACCATCACGATCACGCATATCAAGGAAAATCACTCCACCGTGGTCACGACGACGATGTACCCAGCCACAAAGCGTTACAGTCTGGTCAATTTGAGCTTCGGTTAAAGAACCGCAATAATGAGTTCGCATCATAGCGTTAAAAATCCAACTATATGGGTTAAGGAAGCGAGTACGTAAACAGCGCATCGCCTAAAAATGTAATGTGAGATTATGCCTCTTTGAGAGGTGAGTCACAAGGACTTGGGGCAAAAACTACCACATTGCAGAATAAATTTAAGCTAATTCCGAGAAAGTTTAAGTGACTCAATCGGCAAATAGAGCATCATTAAAAATATTTTTTATAATTTAAATAATGAAATAGTAGACAGCCAAAAGTAAAACAAAGAACAGAAGCTTGAGTAAAGGTTTTCATAAAGAAACCAATCAGTACATACAAATCAGTGTCTTGAGGAGCTAATCCTGTGATTTTGGCAATGTAAACATAATAAATGCAACCGCTAAAAAAAGAGGTTGTAAATAAGGCTATACAGAATATTTGTATTTTAGGATTTCGTATTTGATTGACTTTATATTTAAAAAAGTAATGTAACCCCATCCACATTAAAAACGGTAAAGCCACAACAGAACAGCCGATTTGTAGGACTTTATGCATAGGATAAATACGATCAAACATACTGACAGGTTGGGCTAAAAACTCTTTAAAAGCGAAAGTTCGAAAATCTAAATGGGTTAAACCGTCCCAAATAACATGAGTTGCTGTACCTAAGATAATCGCCAACACTATCCAAATTAGAAATTGAAAAAAATTTGAAAAAGAAGCAATGTTTAATGGTTTTTGAATGGCTAAAAACTTAAATAATAATGGGCGATATAAACTATACCAAAGCAAGCAGAACAATAATCCCACCAATAAATCTGGATAGATGATTCCTTTGAATTGATGATTTAAATAAATTTCAGTTTTAACCAATACTCTATACAAATCTGGTGTCATTGTGCCAATTGCGAGTGCAGCAATCGGTAAGCGATTTCCTGAAAGTTTGGACAAAGGCGGCGCTAAAATAGCATGTGAAAGTGTGAAGGGCATTAGGATATTAAAAAATTAAGCAATGGTTTTGATCTGATTCTATATAAAAAGCCAAAGAGCAAATGTTTTTTATTGCAAAAATATTGAAATGTTATAATATAACGTAATCCAAAAATACTGAGCTTTGAGAGCATCCCATGTCTTTTACCAAAAGCGCCCTAACACTTTCCATTTCTGCAGTTATTTCAACTTCTATTTGGGCGGAAGATCAAATCAATACTGAAAAAAATCCACAACAATTAGAGACCATTACAGTTGTTGGGCATCCCTTGGTCCGTTCAAGCCAAGATTTTGGTGTTGCAGATGAAACTGTTTCACGTGAAAAACTACAACAGGCTGGCACGACCTTAGGCGAAGCACTCAAAGATGAACTAGGGATTTATTCCAATACATTTGGGGCTGGCTCAAGTCGTCCTGTAATTCGTGGGCAAGAGGGTGCGCGGGTTAAAGTGACTCAGAATGCAACAGAAACCATGGATGTTTCAAGCTTGTCACCAGATCATGCTGTCACTGTAGATCCGCAACTTGCACAAAAAATTGAAGTTATTCGTGGACCATCAACATTATTATATGGGGCTGGGTCTGTGGGTGGCTTAGTCAATGTGGTTGACAGCAAGATTCCGACAGCGATGCCTGAAAATGGTTATGAAGGCAATGTTGGTCTGCGTTATAACACGGGCAACGATGAAAAAATGGCAAATGCTGGGGTGACTGTTGGATTAGGTTCAAATGTTGCATTACGTGTAGAAGGTTTAAAACGTGATGCCAATGATTACATTACCCCGAACTATATCGTAACAGAAGAACATGGTGATCATGCACATAGTACAAAAGAGCGTCGAGTTGGCAATACATTTTCAGAGTCTGAAAATGTAAATGTGGGCTTATCTTGGATCGGTGAACGTGGTTTTGCGGGTGTGTCTTATAGCAACCGCCAAGATCAATACGGTTTACCTGGACATAGTCATGAATATGAGTCATGCCATTTACATGGTTTATCACTCCACTGTGGTGGGCACGATGATGATCATGCAGGCCATGACCATGATGAAGGACATGGACATGGTGAGGAAGAGCATGATCATGCTGAAGCAGGGCCATGGATTGATATGAAAACAGAACGTTATGATTTCCGTTCTGAGCTCAATGAACCTTTTGCTGGCTTTAAAAAACTTCGTGCACAAGCAAGTTATACCGACTATCAACATGATGAAATTGAAGGAAGTACACCAATGACAACCTTCAAGAGCAAAGGTTATGAAGGTCGTGTTGAGTTGTTACACAATCCGATTGCTGCTTGGGAAGGCGTGTGGGGTGTTCAAGCCAGCCAGCAAAAATTAGATATCACAGGTGAAGAAGCGGTTCTTGCGCCAAATAAAACCCAAAAATATAGTGTATTTGGCTTAGAGCATCGCCAATTTGGTGATTTTCATGTGGAATTAGGGACTCGTTTTGATCATCAAACAGTGGATGTTGATTCAGCTCAAAAAGACTTTGATGGTAATGCATTCTCATATTCTGGTGCTGTGAATTGGGCATTTGCACCAAATTACACGCTCTCTTTAACGGGTTCTCATCAAGAGCGATTGCCTTTAGCACAAGAACTTTATGCTGATGGAAAGCATTATGCGACCAATACTTATGAATTGGGCAATCAAGACTTAAATAAAGAGAAGTCAAACAATGTGGAATTAGGTCTTCATTATGACAATGACAAGTTGAGCTATCATGTACATGTCTATCAAAATTGGTTTGATAACTATATTTATGCCAAAACTTTGGATCAATACGAAAACTTCCGTTTGATCAAATACAGTCAAGATAAAGCCAAGTTCTACGGGACAGAAGGTGAAGTCGCTTATCAGTGGAATGATGTGTATAAAACCAGCCTGTTTGGTGACTATGTACGCGGTAAAATTGAAGATGAAAATGCACCACGTGTTCCTGCTGGTCGTTTAGGTGCTCGTGTAAATGCTGAGTTTGATGAG
This sequence comes from Acinetobacter legionensis, assembly GCF_048552295.1. NCBI lineage: Bacteria > Pseudomonadati > Pseudomonadota > Gammaproteobacteria > Moraxellales > Moraxellaceae > Acinetobacter > Acinetobacter legionensis. Next base: position 4,784 of record NZ_JBIMCW010000040.1, on the reverse strand, counting down.
CGTTGGTCTGGTCTAGCAGAATATTCACATGTGTTTAACCAAGATAAATTTGCGTCTTATGAACAAGAAACCAAAGGTTATAACATGGTGAACCTAGGTGTTGCTTATCAATATCCTTTGGCCAACAAACAAGAAGCGAAAGTATTCTTTAAAGCCAACAACCTGTTGGACGAGAAGATTTATGAACACACTTCTTTCTTATCGAATATTCCACAAATTGGACGTAACTTTGTCATAGGTATGGACTATAAGTTCTAATTATTTGCAATCATTCACCAAATCGTTATTGAAAAATAAAGGAATTCGACCTAGGCTCTAAGGGTCTGCCAATACTTCATCTGTATTTGCGACAACGAGTGTTTTTTAGAGGATACAAGGCATGATCTATGAAATTTAGTGATCTAAATGAGTAGGTCATAACGATGTAGCATCAAAAAACACTCTAGTCCCTCAAGGGTTGTGGTTAAAATTATCTCAAACATCGTTATGAAACTTGAAAATAGTCTCGCTATTCTCTTCATTTCATGCCTCGTTTGCTCAATTTTAGCCGACAACGCAAGTTATATATGAAATGTTGATAGATCCTAAATTGGTCTAGGTCTTTTCTTATGCGTATCTTCAATAAAATTCAAAACAAACTGAATTGGTCAAAACGTCGTTATTTCGGCATTATTATCGGCATATTGGCCTTAGGATATCTCTCATCTGCGATTTATCATGTTTATAAACCGCTTCCTAAAGGGCTGAATTTTACCGGACCATTGCGTCATGCCAATGTAAAATTTATTGCCGATGAAACTTATATTGATGCGCAAGGGAAGCAGCAACTTGATCAACATATCTTTGATCAAGTGTTACAGCTGATTAAGCAAGCCAAGACCACCATTGTGATCGATATGTTTCTATTTAACAGTGAAGTCGGCGATTCTAAAGTTCAGCAACGAGAATTAACCAAGCAATTAACCCAAGCCTTGATTAATGAAAAAATTGTAAACCCAAGCTTAGAAATTAAGTTTATTACCGATCCTATCAATTCTGTTTATGGTGGAATTCAGCCTGAACAATATCGTCAATTACGTTTAGGCGGTATTGATGTGATTGAAACGAATTTAACACCACTCCGCGCATCTAATCCTACTTGGTCTGGAATATGGTATTTATGTTGTCAGGATATTGGCAATAATCCAAATAAAGGCTGGCTGAATAATCCATTTGGTAAAGAAAAAATTACAGTCCGTAGTTATTTAAATTTATTTAATTTTAAAGCCAATCATCGTAAAACCATCGTGGTCGATACAGCGGAAGGTTGGAAAACCATCGTCACATCCGCCAATCCTCATGATGGTAGTTCACGTCACTCTAACATTGCATTAATGGTTGACGGGGCAACTGCAACAGATATTTTAAATACTGAACAAACCGTCGCGCATATGTCGGGAGGAGATACGCCTTTTGTTGCCTTTGGCAAACTACCTGAAAATCCGAATGATCCTCAGGTTCAAGTACTCACTGAAAAAGCAATTTATGATGCAGTCTTAAACATGTTGGCGTCAGCAAAAGCCAATGATCAAATTGATTTAGCCATGTTTTATTTGTCAGAGCGCCAAATTATTAAAGGTTTAGTTGCTGCCAAGCAACGTGGAGTGAAATTACGTATCTTGCTTGATCCCAATAAAGATGCATTTGGTCGTCAAAAAAATGGTATCCCAAACCGTCAAGTGGCTTCAGAGTTAAATGACGCAGGAATTGATGTGCGTTGGTGTAATACCCAAGGTGAGCAGTGCCATAGTAAGATGATCGTAAAGCATAATGCGCAATCTGCGGAAATGATTTTAGGTTCTGCCAACTTTACCGCACGTAATTTAAAAAATTATAATTTGGAAACTGATTTACGCGTGGTTGGCAATCCACAACAACAAGTCTTTATCGATGCTGAACAGTATTTTAATACGGCTTGGTCAAACTTAAATGGTCGTCAAATGAGTGTGGATTACAGCAAATACGCTGATGAGTCAAAACTTAAATACGGGGTTTACCGTTTTATGGAATGGAGTGGTTTGTCGACGTTTTAGTATTTATTTTGCCTAGATTCCTTTATCAATGAGGGAGTCTAGGTGGATAAGAAAAAGATAAGCAGAGTTAGAGTAAATGATTGAAACAATAAAAATATACTTAAATATTTATCAGCAGTTGATAGAAAAGTTTATTGAAAAAGAACAATTATCGATTCAGCAAAAAGATTTAATTTTTAAATCGTTAGCCACTCAGGTTGACATTGACATGCTCTCTAAGTTTGAAACACTCAATCAAGTTGAAATACCAATTGAATATAAAAGATTTTTAACTGAAATTGGTAATGGTACAGGGGATACCTGGGAAAGTGCTGGGATAGGACCTGATCTGGGAATTTTAAAAGTAATATTCCATAAGGACCAATGTCTAATTTTGGGGGATATTTTAATTGACCTGCAAACACCATTTCCATTTGTCGATGCATATAATTTGGAAAATTGGGAGGAACTTGCTGAGCAGTTTAACCAGTGGTTAGAAAAGTATAATACTGAATTTAGAGATAAATTATTTCAGCGCATCGAACCAACAACCGAAGAGTTTGAAAGATTTATTCAGCATCATGGTGAAAATCCACGTGATCAGTATTATGAAAACTTTGAGCTCAATGGGATTTTGCCTATTTGTGGAATTGGTTGTGGTGAATATTATTTTTTAGTCATTACTGGACCATCAAAAGGTGAGATATGGATCGATTCTCGAGATCTATGGGGTGGGATTGCGCCTATATTGGATGAGAGTGGAAGTAGACAAAAATTTGATAGTTGGTATTTCAATTGGTTGAAAGCAGAAGTACTGCATTTGCAAAATAAATTAAAAATATAAGTGAGTAAGAAGCTCAAGTCGATATTTGAGCTTCTTACCGCATAATTCTAAATTTTTGAGATTCATGTAGATTGAATTACTGCGGATTTGGTGGAACTAACTCATCCAAATCTTTATTTGAAATATGATCTAACTCATGTAAATCAGTTTTGATTTTCCATTGGCTTTCATCATCTACAGGTTTTGGGAGACGTGCCTCTAACCAGTCACACACCACATCAGGTGAAAAATCTGCATGGTTACATTGAATCACCCAAGCTAAAAATTGTTTCGCCTCACCATTCATATACGGAGGAGGAGATACGGGTAAAAACTGAGTCGGAAGACGTTCATTTTTAGAAATATAATTTAAAACGTGACCAAGTTCTTGCACAGTTTGCCAGGCTAAAGGGTGGTCAATATTGATTTGAAATTTAAACCACCATGCTTGTTTGCCATCTGAACCATAGCTATCAATAAATGCTTCTTGCACACTTGGGATTTTGCAAAAAAATTGATGTAAACGGTCAAAGCTCAGTTCAGCCACAATACAGCACTCATCAGATTAAAATTATATTTTATCAGATTGATGTCAGAATTTACCTAAGTTGATGTATAAACAATAAAGAAGATTAAATTTTGACTGCAATTCATCCATTATTTATCTTGAATGATATATTAAGCTGTTGTGTATACGTTCAAGTTTGGAGGTTGAAATGAAACAGATACTCAGTTTAAGTGTCTTGATGTTGATGCTTTCAGCAACTTCAACAATGACATGGGCAGACGCTAAAGATTGGGCGAATTATCGCAGTGTTGAGCGGCCTCAAAAGAAATATCCAACAACGACCTATAAATATACAGATCAATATGGCCGCCAAATGTCACAGGAGATTCCTGTTCGACCTCAATACCAGCATTCCTATCCAACGTACCCAAGTTATCCAAATAGGCCCTATCCGCATCCAAATGCCCCATATCCAAGTTACCCACCACAAAATGGTGTGACGATTATTTATAATCACCAGTTTCCAACTCAGACTGAGTATTCCGGTACTAGCTATGGTTATGTAAATGGAGAGGGCGGTCATATAGAAAGCTCACAATACACCTTAATTAGTGATTGGCGCCGTTATGGTTTACCTGATCCTCAGGTTGGTATGCATTGGATTTTCCAAAATGGTCGTTATTTACAAGTGCCTAATAATCGTTGAACATGATTTAAAAACGTCATTATGATCAATATGAATGCATACAAGAGTTTTAACATATTAAAAAGCCCCTTCTCCTTGTTGTTTTGCGCTCCAATAAAGTATTGTTTTGATTTTGCTTAGGAAGAAGGGCTTAGGTTTAGATTAAGAGGAGAGGGGGGCAGACTAAGCCAACTCATCGTCTTCTGGTCGCGGTGTTTTACCGTGTGGTAATGATTTTTCAGTGTGCTTATCACGAATAACAGAAGGATATGTCCAAGAAGCATATCTCACGATCAAAATTGCAATGGCTAAGATTAAAACTGACCCTGTGATAATCACTAAATCCATATCGGCTTTATGGTCATGCTGAATATCTGAAATTAGTAATCGCGTGAGTGCGGTGATTGCGATATAGATTAAGAAACGTACAGGCATGTGATTGGTCTTAAAATAGATCCCCACCATTGCGCCTAATTCCAAATAGATGAATAACAACAAAATATCATCAATACTGGCGTATTGTTTCATGGTTAAAATTTCAATAATTGTATGTACCGCTGACCAAGCGATCATACAGCCAATGATAAACAACGCAATATAATGAAATGCTTCTACTGCAATATAGAGGTGGATCAGGAAATTTGAACAACACTTATAAGTGATATTTTGCTCCCCAAATGATGTTATAAACATCAATATATGGAGTATTTTATGGCA
>NZ_JBIMCW010000039.1:0-31795 GCF_048552295.1 Acinetobacter legionensis | reverse complement strand
ATGACCAGCTACCACAACAAAATAAGGTAGCTTAACTAGAGCAGAGTATCACTTATAAATAAGCTTTTAGTTGTTCAAACATGTGGGACCACCTCTTGGATTCCAGATTATGCACTTACGCAAGTGTTTGATACTTATTTTTCCTTGCCTCGTCCGATTAGCCAGCAACGCAGTTCTGGTATTGGACTGAGCATTGTTAAACAGGTCATTGAACAACACCATGGACAGATTCACATTGGCAATATTCAAGGAAATGAAATCACCATCTTACAACCCCACCAAAAAGGTGTATTGGTAAAAATTCAATTGCCTTAGCACGGCCAAACTTCACTTAAAATTCATATAAAAAACCGATACACCTCAAACAAAGCACATTGCTGTTTCGCACACTCAACACTGACAAAAAACAACGGCGAAGGAAAACAGCGATGCGCTCCAACTTTATTACATTCAAAATTATTGCAATCGCAATTTTAGTTGCCTTATTTTGGATAGGCTTACTCTTTATTACCAGTCTGGTCTCAGAACGACAAGATTATCAACGGGCATTTCTGAAAGAAATTGCACAAAACAATATTAGTCCTCAAACCGTGATTTCACCGTATATCCGTGTGCCCTACAATGAGCAAAAAAACTGCCTCGATGAAAAAAAGGTGGCCTATTTGTGTACTGAGGAACAATGGCTATATATCAGTGCTGACAGCACACAATGGTCATCCAACTTTAATGTTTCGGACAACACTTATAAACGTACCATCTATCGAGCAATTAGCTATACCGCCAATCTCATGGCCAAAGGCGTATTCCAAAAACCAACACTTGAAAAGAAAGATTACCAATGGGACCGAGCTGAAATTATCTTCCCTGTACATGATCCTCGTGGCTTAGATACACAACCGAGCTTAAACATGCTCAATAAAACTTATGCCTTTGAAATGAGTGCTCAAGGGAGTAACAGTTCTGGTTTTGATTTTATGTATATTTCTGCAAAAAAATATCCTGAATTAATCAATGCCATTCAAAATGGTTTTACTTTTGATTTAACCGCCAATATTACGGGTCTGGGGAAATTCACCCTGATCCCAACCAGTCGTAGCGTCACTTATCAGGCCAAAGGCAATTGGGCGGATACCAAATATTCAGGACAAAACTTACCTTTTGCAAAAACCAGTACACCACAACAATTCACTGCACAATGGAAAAATATTGCTTTAGGTCATCAAAACATCAGTAAATTGATTGATTGCGACAACAATGAGTGTATTCGCCAGTTTAGTAATGGCTATTTTTCCCAAGAGCCAGCTTATATGGGTGAACCTGTTCAAAGTATTGGTTTATCGACAGAATTCCTAGAATCAGTCAATGTCTATACACAAACAGATCGTGCGATTAAATACGGTATCGTGATTATCATCATCACCTTTGCTTGTTTCTTTCTATTCGAAGTGCTTAAAAGCTTACGGATTCACCCCATTCAATATTCTTTGGTGGCGATGGCTCAAGTGGTGTTCTTTGTTTTACTGCTTTCGATCAGTGAATACTATGCCTTTGCATGGGCTTATTTCGTTGCTGGAATCGCCTGTGTCGGGCTCATGAGCTGGTACTTATACTATGTGATGAAAGGTTTTAAAGCCGCGGGCCTATTCAGCATCATCCTGAGTTCACTTTATGCCGTGATGTATATGCTATTGCAATCTTCAGGCAAAACCTTCCTGATCGGCTCTATCATTTCATTTGTTTTACTTGCTGTAGTGATGTTTATTACACGGCATATCGACTGGTATCAAATCAACAATAAGCCTGAACAAAAACTCAAATCCTATACGCCCCCTCAAGCTTGATAACGGCACAGTGAATAGCTCAAAGCGATTCACTGGCTTTAAAATAGATTCTAAATAATAGGTATTTCAATGAATATTTCCATACTACAGGAGCAACAAAACTTTAAGCAGTTGCAACAACTTTGTCCTCTGCAATGTTCAATTGCATTTTGTTTAAATCAGTTACGTGGTGCGCAAATTCAATTTTTAAATTTAGGCAATTTCATTATTTGCCCAGAATATAACTGTTTGATTATTTTTAAGTATAAAATCCTCATTCGTATAGATAGATTCACCAACAAGCAACAAAGTTAATTTGCAGATTGTAAATGATGACGTAAAATTTAAAACATAAACAAACTTTGAGAATGATCATGACTGTACAACGTTTGCACGTAGAAAAACGCTTTTCTGAAATCGCAATTTCGGGAAATTTAGTTCACTTGGCGGGTCAATTGGCTACGGATTTAAGTTTGGATATCAAAGGGCAAACTCAACAGACCTTAGATATCATTGATCGTTTTCTTACAGATGCGGGCACAGATAAAAAGCATATTATGTCTGTGATGATTTTTTTAAAAGATATCGAAAATGATTATGCAGGAATGAACGAAATCTGGGATACATGGTGTTCAGATATGCAAGCTCTGCCGAGAACTTGTGTAGAAGCAAAGCTTTATCGACCTGATGTTTTAGTTGAAATGACGGTTGTTGCGGTCAAACCAGAATAAGCTCGTTATTTAATTTTTGGAAAGCGTAAAAAATGCATGTTTAAACATGCATTTTTTTGATTAGCTATATGCGCGATTTGAGTACAGATCAAACTTCCCCAGTACATGTTCCTCCAACATTTGCGAATGGTTCATTTCTGAAAATTCTGTTAAAAAATCTTCTCGCAAATCCTGATATTCTGGAATTCCCATATAACGAATCACGCGATAACCTGCTGACTGTAACAAAGCATCTTCATAGGTATTTTGATTCGAACGCTTAATCGCATTGGTATCATCTAAAGCAATCACAGCTAAAACTTTATAATCTTTGTCCAGCACAACAAAATTTGCAAACATTTGCTGATACTTACGACGTGTATGTAAATATTTTGTCGTTAACAAGGCATCAAAAGATACATGAGCCAAGATATTGGCTTCAGGTAAAATTTCTTTTAAACGCGTAAACGTAATTTGTTCATGTGAGTTAAATACTGCTCTTCTTCGTAAAGCACTATCTGCTTGTTGCTTATTTTTCAATCCTTTATAAGCAGCACCAATCACGACAGCAAGTAATATCAAACTCGCAACGATTATCATGTCCATTTTTCATTTCCTAATTCTTTATTATAATTTGGTCTACGACCAGTTCTTGTGTATCAAAGATACTATTTTTAATCAGTTCAATTTTGTAATATGCCAGACGCATTCTCATATTTGCTTTTTCAAAATAATCAAATAAATCACATTTTTAACTTATTTATTGAACTATTATTTGTTTTATTCACTTGGTATTTCAACCAAATGAATTGAATTGCACCTCATATATAGCGTGTATTGAATGCGAATACAACTGAATTTAATGAATCTTGCGTACTATTGTAGGACAAGGATATTCGAGAATTGTGTGTTTTTAGTACACTAAAGTTTTCAACAGTTTACAGAGAGTTATCCACAGTTGCGTATTTTTATTATTCAATTGCTGATTTAAGAAAGGATGCTTAGGCATCCTCTCTTATTACTATTTCAAACAGCACTTAAGCTCTACTTCTTGACTTAGACTTTGTTTTGCTATTTCCAGCAAATGGTTTTTTATCACCCGTTTCACGCGGCGGTAAACCTGTATGTTGCGTCAATATTTGACCACGTTCAGGGCGCTTTTTGGTATTGGAAGGACGCGATTGCGTTTTCGCCTGTGAGTTACGGCTATCCCCAGTACGCTTTTGCGAATCACCGTCTACAGTCGAGTTTTTCTTACGCGCAGATTGGTATTGTCCTTCTGTTCCTTGCGGTTGATAAGTTGGAATTAGATGATGCTTAGAATTACCAATCAAATCTACCCGGCCCATTTCACGTAATGCATCACGTAGTAATGGCCAGTTGTTTGGATCATGGTAACGTAAGAAGGCTTTGTGTAAACGACGACGCTTTTCACCTTTGACAATATCCACACTTTCGGTATAACGAGCCACTTTGGCCAACGGGTTTTTCCCAGTGTGATACATCGTGGTCGCTGTCGCCATTGGTGATGGATAAAAGGTTTGCACCTGATCGGCACGGAAGCCATTTTTCTTAAGCCAGATCGCAAGATTCATCATGTCATAATCCGTTGTTCCCGGATGCGCAGCGATAAAGTACGGGATTAAATACTGTTCTTTACCCGCTTCCTTACTAAAACGATCAAACATCTGTTTAAAGCGATCATAGGTTCCGATTCCCGGTTTCATCATCTTCGACAATGGACCTTTCTCGGTATGCTCTGGAGCAATTTTTAAATAACCGCCAACATGGTGTTGAACCAGTTCTTTGACATATTCAGGGTTCAATACCGCAAGGTCATAACGTAAGCCTGAACCAATCAGAATCTTTTTGATGCCTTTTAATGAACGTGCTTTGCGATAAAGTTGAGTAAGTGGCGCATGGTCAGTATGTAAATTTTGACATACACCTGGATACACACAAGAAGGTTTACGACAGTTCTTTTCAATCTCAGGATCTTTACACTGCAAGCGATACATGTTTGCAGTTGGGCCACCTAAATCTGAAATGATGCCTGTAAAACCTGGGGCTGTATCACGAATTTTTTCAACTTCACGTAAAATTGATTCTTCTGAACGGTTTTGAATAATACGACCTTCATGTTCGGTAATCGAACAGAATGTACAACCACCAAAACAACCACGCATGATATTTACAGAGAATTTGATCATATCAAATGCAGGGAAACGCGCTTCACCATAAGCTGGATGTGGTAGACGCGCATAAGGCAAGTCAAACACATAATCCATTTCTTCGGTGGTCAATGGAATCGGCGGTGCATTTAACCATACATCACGTTCACCATGCTTTTGTACCAATGCACGAGCATTCCCGGGATTGGTTTCAAGATGCAAGATGCGGTTGGTATGTGCATAAAGTACAGGATCGGTTGCTACTTCTTCAAAAGCAGGCAAACGAATCACAGCCAATTCACGCGGCGGTAATTTATGTTTAATTGCTTTAGATGTCGGCAATAAACGTACAATCTGGGTATTCTCATCCAGTTGATCACCTTCACGAACAACTGGATTTGCCACCAATTCTTTTTGGAAATTTTGATATTGGGTTAAAGAATTTCCTTTACCTTGTTCAATTTCACAACCATCTAAATCTTCAGTCATTACATAAGGATTGATGATTGGATCAACACGACCAATCGCATCGACATCATTCGATGCAATTTCAACAAACTTGGCTTTAGAAACACGATTAATTTTATTGACGATAAATGCAGTACCACGAACATCGGTGATTTCATGAATTTTTTCGCCTTTGGCAAGACGATGCATAACTTCAACAACAGACCGTTCACCATTGCCATACATCAATAAGTCTGCTTTGGAATCCATCAGCACTGAACGACGAACTTTGTCTGACCAGTAATCATAATGTGCAATACGGCGTAATGATGCTTCGATACCGCCCAATAATACGGGTACATCAGGAAATGCTTCACGACAACGCTGACAATATACAGTTGCAGCACGGTCAGGACGTTTATTGGGTAGATTATCTGGTGAATATGCATCATCAGAACGGATTTTACGGTCAGCCGTATAGCGGTTGATCATAGAATCCATATTACCCGCGGTCACACCCCATGCAATATTCGGTTTGCCTAATACTTTAAATGCTTCAGCAGAAGTCCAATCTGGTTGTGCAATAATCCCGACACGGAAACCCTGTGCTTCAAGCGTTCGGCCAATAATTCCTGAACAAAACGATGGATGATCGATATAAGCGTCACCACATACGAGGATAAAGTCACAACTATCCCAACCGAGTTGATCCATCTCCTCGCGTGACATTGGCAAAAATGGTGCTGGTTCAAAGCACGATGCCCAATATTTGTCATAATCAAACAACGCAGTAGGCGCTGTCTGAGCAGTATAAGCGGTCGACATGGTGAGTTTCTCGATTGGCAGTTGGCGATCGGGAGAGATCTAAAATGAAAGTTGATCATTTTACCATGAATTTTACTCATGTTGTTTGATTAAAAAGTAAACATATCTTCTTGGTCTTCTATTTAGTCTGTTATTGATAGCTTTTTAAGATGTTAAATGTATTCGTCATACGTTATAAAAGGAAAATTGACCTATCATGATGGATTGTTTAAAAGCGCAGATAAATTGAATAGAAAAGCTTATTTAACACTATTTAGATGCAGCCGCTCATACTTTTGCCTGATCTTTATGCTGCGTTTGATTGAGTTTTAAAGCCACCAAGAGCCCGATACAAAGTACACAAGTCATCGTAACTGTTAGGCCAAACCATCCATATTTTTCCCAGACTAAACCACTACTGCTGCCCAAGAAACTTGAACCAAGATAATAACAAAATAGATAAAGCGAAGAACCGACTGCACGATATTGTAAGGATTGTACCGATACCCAACTGCTTGATGTGGAATGGGCGGCAAAAAATGAAAACGTGAAAATCAATAGACCAATCAAGATCACCCATAGTGATGGAATCAGCATCATCCATAACCCCAGAATCATGCTTGAGAACATCACAATCAGTACCTTACCTCGTCCAAATTGACGACTCCAACTGGCTGCACGAGGTGAACTATAAATGCCAGATAAATAGGCAATCGAAATCAAACCAATCCAAGTTTGTGACAGTTCAAAAGGTTTTTCTAACAGATGATAACTCATGTAATTAAACACGGTCACAAAGCATCCCATCAGAATAAAACCTTCGACAAACAATAATCTGAGCTTTGGGTCAGAAAGATTTTTCTTAAAGGATTCGATAAAACGTGTGAATTGAATAGGATAAGATTTAAAGTGTTTAGAGGCAGGTAAGGCTATGTAAAATGTAATCGCGATCAATAAATTAAGTAGACCAATAATCATCGTCGCAGTTTGCCAAGAGATATAATCCAGCAATACCCCTGCAATCAAACGCCCGCCCATTCCCCCTATTGCTGTCCCTGAAATATACAGTCCCATGGCAAAGCCAACATCCTTTTGTGCAATTTCTTCACCGATATAGGTCATTGCAACAGAAGCAACACCACTGACAGCCAAGCCAATCATCATGCGTGTTGCAAGAAATATTTCCCAATACGGTAAAAACGAACTTAGCAATAATAAGCTTGCCGTGGAAAATAAGGAAATGGCCATGATCTGCTTACGACCATAACGATCTGAAATCAGTCCTGCAAAAAGAAGCCCTAAGGCTAAGGCAATGGTGGAAAATGAAAGCGGGAAACTACTATGGGTTGGCGTAACATGAAAAAAACTTGCCAAAAACGGCATCATCGGCTGAACACAATACAACGATGAAAATACAGCAAAGCCAGCTAAAAACAATGAAAGTAAAATTGCGATAAAAGGCCGAGTGCCATACTCAATATAAGCTGTAGATTCAGGTGCTTCAGACATAATTATTCCTCATGTCCGTTCAGTATACGCCTATTTTTAACTCTTGATAAAAGCTAAAGTTTTATTACAGACTATGTCTTGATGATTCAAATAAGATATGAATCTTAAATATTTGATTTAAAAATAAAATTACATGAGAAAATGCAGAAATTAGAAAATAAAAAAGAGCATATTTTTAATACACTCTTCTCGTAATTTTTCAATATATTGAGGTTAAATTTAACCCGCAAAAATCTTAAACTTTTCGTTCTTCAATATTGAGTGCATTGATTGCGAGTACCGCTTGAGTACGGTTCTGTACACCTAATTTACGAAAAATTGCCGTCACATGCGCTTTAATGGTCGCTTCCGAAACATCAAGTTCATAAGCAATTTGCTTATTCAATAAACCTTCTGCAACCATCATCAATACACGGAACTGTTGAGGTGTTAACGATTGAATACGTTCAGCTAAAGCGGTTTCATCTGCAGCACGCGGATCAAAATTCATATTCGCTGCGGGTAAGTTTGGCGGTAACCAAATATCACCATCCAGCACTTGGCGAATTGCTTCCCCAATATGGCTTGGATGCGCAGATTTAGGAATATAGCCCATTGCGCCATGTGCAATTGCACGTTGAATAATGGACGCATCTTCGTGAGCAGAAACCACAATAATAGGAAGTGCAGGATACTGTGCACGAACATGTACCAATGCAGAGAAACCCGATGCGCCTGGCAGATTTAAATCCAACAAGACGAGATCTGGTTCTGGACCATTTTCCAAACGCTCATAAAATTCATTAACAGCCGCAGTTTCACTAATTTGAGCCTGTGGCAAACTATAACGAACCGCCTGAATTAACGCATGGCGAAACAGTGGATGATCATCAACGATTAAAATATTCATAAGCGAAGCGAGAGATCTCTAGCGCAGTTATTTCATTCTAACCGCACTATTGCTATTTAGGATACGTAAATATTAACGAATTTTTGAATAATTTGTCGGCTTTAATTAAAATTCCCTACAATCTTTAGGTCATTTATCGAAATTAAGATTTGAATATCACTTTTAAATATAAAATAAACAGTTAAAAATGAATTACTTATTAATTTTAAGAATATTATTTAACTTCAAATACTTAAAAGACGAAATCGTGCATTATTCAAAGGCTTTCTGGTTTATCTTAAAAACAGATAACCAATCTGTTTTTCATTATTTTACAGCGCTTCGTCAAATATAGATTAATGAATGGCATTCCGAGATTCAATTTATTAGGTTGCCAACATGTCTATTTATACTCAACAAAAACCATTAAATATTGTTGCTGTTTCAGGGGGATTAAATAACCCTTCAAAAACCGAAAGTTTAGTTCAAGCGATTTTAGATGAGCTGGGTCAGGCAACACCGATTCATGTTCACTTTATTAAATTCAGTGAAATAGGCCATTTGTTAGGGGGCGCAATTTATCGCAACCAACTGCCACAACGTGTTCAAGATGACTTAGCTGCCGTAGAAGCAGCAGATGCGCTCATCGTGGGAACACCTGTTTATCGCGCATCATTTACTGGTTTATTTAAACATTTCTTTGATTTTGTTGAACAAACAGCGCTAGTCGATGTTCCTGTATTGCTTGCTGCATCGGGTGGTAGTGACCGTCATGCTTTAGTTCTAGAGCATCAGTTACGTCCATTATTTAGCTTCTTTCAAGCGCAAACGCTGCCTATTGGTGTCTATGCAACAGATCGTGACTTTACACCTGAGTACACCATTAAAAGTGAACACATCCAAGACCGTATCACTTTAGCTGTCGCACGTGCATTGCCAATTTTAGAATGGGCACCTGCAAAAGGTCAGCGAGCAGAAGTGGTCAAAGCCAAAACAGAACAAGCCAATCAAAATTTAGGCATCAACAAACAGATTGAGCAAGATGATGTGCTTCCTTCCGCGGCGATACCAGACTTGGATGCGGCAGAGTCTCGTCTACATGCAAAATCCAAAACACCACAATCACAGGTTGCTTAAGCGCAACCTTGTTATGAATAAATCATAAAAAATTGAGGGTTATGATATGTCACAGTTTTCATCGAATAATGGCCAAGCAATTCGATTTGCCTATTGGGTTCCCAATGTCAGTGGCGGCTTAGTGGTCAGTAATATTGAACAACGGACAGACTGGAGCTATGACTACAATGTCCGTTTGGCACAAGCTGCCGAAAAAAGTGGTTTTGAATATGCCCTCACCCAAATTCGTTTTACCGCAGGGTATGGCGCTGAAAATCAACATGAATCTGTGAGTTTTAGTCATGCACTTTTAGCCAAGACTGAAAAATTAAAAGTGATTGCAGCAATTCTTCCGGGACCATGGAAACCTGTTTTAGCCGCAAAACAGTTGGCGACCATTGACTATCTGACCAATGGGCGTATTGCGATTAACGTGGTAAGTGGTTGGTTCCGTGGCGAGTTTGATGCTATTGGTGAGCCATGGCCTGAACATGATGAACGCTATGTTCGCTCAGAAGAGTTTATTCGTACGTTAAAAGGTATTTGGACAACGGATAACTATAGCTTTGATGGTAAATATTATCAGTTTAAAGACTACACTTTAAAACCAAAACCTTTGCAGAAACCCCATATTGAAGTATTCCAAGGGGGAAGTTCACGTGCTGCACGTGACATGGCTTCGCGTGTTTCGGATTGGTACTTTACCAATGGCAATACACCTGAGGAACTCAAAAAACAAATCGATGATATTCGTGAAAAAGCCAAGCTAAATAACCACTCAGTCAAAATCGGGGTTAATGCTTTTATCATTGCTCGTGACACTGAAGAAGAAGCTAAAGCAGTGCTACAAGAGATTATTGACCAAGCCAATGTTGAAGCGGTCAATGCCTTTGGCGATGCAACCCGTGAAGCAGGCGCAGCATCTAAAGAAGGTGAAGGTAACTGGGCAAAATCAACCTTTGAAGACTTGGTGCAATATAACGATGGCTTTAAAACCAATCTGATTGGTACACCACAACAAATTGCCGAACGTATTGTTGAGCTCAAAAATGTAGGGGTAGATCTGGTGTTATCTGGCTTTTTACATTTTATTGAAGAAGTTGAATATTTCGGTGAAAAGGTCTTGCCTTTGGTTCGTCAAATTGAAGAAGCGCAAAAAGATCAAATTACTGCAAAATCAGCTTAAGGTTTATCTCTTCATTGATGGTGCTGTGAAAACAACAATAAATAACTAAAACAGCTTTGCAGCTTTCCCTCTTGACTCGGCTTGAGGGATTTTTTTTAGAATAAATAAAAAGTATTTATAAAAATAGAATCGTATAAATCAGTACAATTATCCTTATATAAATTAGCCTACTTTTGCTTTTTGTTTTATTGAATCATCGAGTGTATTTGTTCTATACATATACTCAACAACCGCAATCTTGGAAAAAATTTCTTTCAACTTTAAAATACGCCCTTTTTGTAGCATAGATGGAAAAAGTGGGCATGGTAGTTTTAAATAAAACAAAAACGATATTTTGCGTCCTCATTGGCAGTATGAGCTTGACGAGCTATGTAAACGCCAACGACATACCTGCAACGTCTATAAAGGTTGAAACTGCAATGAATACTGCATTTCAGCCATTAATGAAAACTTATGCAGTGCCCGGTATGGCAATAGGTATTTTGTATAACGGAAAAAGTTATGAAAAATACTACGGCGTACAATCACTTGCGAATGCGAAAGCCGTAAATAAAAATACCCTTTTTGAACTAGGCTCAGTCAGTAAGATATTTACTGCAACAGCAGGTACTTATGCACAAAATTTAGGCAAAATTTCTCTTCAAGACCATCCTGGGAAATATATACCCGCATTAAAAAACTCAGACATTAATCAAGTCACACTCTTAGAATTGGCCACCTACACCAGTGGTAATCTTCCATTGCAATTTCCTGATCAAATAAAAACAGATGCGCAAACACTTAAATATTTTCAAGATTGGAAAGTCAAAAACCCGATTGGTCAATTTCGACAATATTCTAATCCAAGCATAGGGCTATTCGGTGAAGCGACCGCTAAAGCCATGAACATGCCTTTTAGCGCTTTATTAGAGCAAGTGATTTTCCCCAAGCTAGAACTCCAACATACTTATGTCCAAGTTCCTAAAGCACAACAAGGCAACTATGCCTTTGGTTATGATCAAAATAATCATCCGCTTCGGGTCACTGCTGGCGCTTTTGATGCGCAAGCCTATGGGGTGAAATCTAGCCTACCTGACATGCTACATTTTTTAAATTTAAACTTAAATCCAGATCAAGCCAAAGCAGCGATTAAACCCGCAATTCTAGCGACACATACCGGTTATTTTAAAATGGGTGGTATGACCCAAGCCCTTGGCTGGGAATCGTTCAGCTACCCAGCAACATTAAACACACTATTAGAAAGCAACTCTGATCGGGTTGTGATGCAATCTAACCCTGTTGAAAAAACCCTCGTGAAGACTTGTTCAAGAGTCTTTCATAAAACTGGCTCCACCAATGGTTTTGGGACATATGTGATTTATATTCCACAAGAGAACTTTGGCTTGGTGATGTTGATGAACAAAAAAATTCCCAATGCTGAGCGAATTAAGGCAGCGTATGAAGTGCTCAATAGCTTAAAGCAAAAATCCAATCCTTGATGCTGAAACACGTCAGATCGGGCTAGGCTTTAGCTTTGTGCATAGTTAGATCATTCATGTTGTATCTATTGCAAGGCAACATAATTGTCGCTGTTGGTAGGGGTATAGCAGCTACCCCTTATCCAACACAGATTTTTTCAATCTAAGCTATGGCAATACCAACGCTAAAGCGCTAAGAATGAACGTCTATAAAATGTCATCGGTCGGCTTAGGTTCAAGCGTAAAAACTTGGATCGGGCACTTTTCCAGTCAATACCCATTCCCCTACTTCCTGGTACTTATAATCAATCGGATCATGCAAGGTCTGAGTACGGACATTTCGCCAAAAACGATCTAAATTCAATTTGGCTGTTGTCGCTCTAGCACCCATCACTTGAAAAATATTTTGCGTTATAAACAGTGAGCTATTGGTTGCAGCAATTTTTGCAGTCGCAATGGCAATAGAGACTTCACCACGTTGTTCTGCTGTTAATTGCTCACCAATATTCCAAGCCGCTTGCAATGCTGCAATGGCTTTGTCCGCAAGTAAACGTACACTTTCAAGCTGTACATAAAACTCAGCAAAATGCTTCTGGGTAAACGGATCATTCACCGCATTTTCAGCCAAAGACGTTGACCATGCTTTCTGACTTTGTATTGTTTGTCGCGCAAGGTCAAAGGCACCTTCAGCAACGCCTAAAAACAGATGCACAAAAATCAATTGTGCGATCAAAGGTCGTAAACTGGAGTAAGGTGTACTTAATGGTCCTGGATTTAACAATAACTCATCTTTGTGAATTTTGACCTGTTCAAAATGACTGGTTCCACTGTCCGTTTGACGCTGCCCCATATTATTCCAATCGCCTAAAAAACTGACCCCTTCTCGACGTGTTGGGATCACAGCTATCAGTAATTTTCCAGCATCATTAAAGCCCGAACAAAGCAGTATGTCTGAATCTATTGATCCTGAGCAAAAGCTTTTATCACCATGAAAAATAAAGTCGTTCTCAGTGAGTTGTTGTACCTTCGTGCGTTGATCTAAAGGATTTAAAGTATTGCCCCAAAACAAGTTATTGTGGGCAGTGTGTTCAAACCATGACGAATATTGTTGAGGTTGAGCAAATAACTGTACAGTGGCGATTAGTAAATGATGAAAGCCATATACATGTGCCAAGGAGCTATCGACTTGTGCAATACTTTGAATGGTCTGGAAAATTGTTTTCCAGTTCGCTCCTTGCCCGCCATATTGTTGTGGAATAGACAGTCCCAATAAGCCACTTTGACGAATCAAATCCCGTTCCAGCTTCGGATTACCACCTGCTTTATCACGCTCAGCAGCAGTCTGCGCAAATTGTTCTGCCAATTGCTTTGCCGTTGCTAAAGCAGAAAGGTTTACCGCCTGTTGAGGTGCATTCATCATATTTACTCTTATTCCCAGTGCCTTGAGCTTATCAAATCAAGTAAGATTTCCTTATCTCAATGCCTGCATTACTTATTCTGTGGTTTGAAAATCAATAACAAAAAATACCGCTAGAATTTCTCTAACGGTATTCAACTTTTGGCTAGCAAAATCAAGAGACTTCAATCATTAAGAATTGGCCTTAACCTCTGTAATTAACTGATCTACCACACCTGGATCAGCCAAAGTAGAAGTATCACCTAAACTATCTAGCTCATTGGCAGCAATTTTTCTCAAAATGCGTCGCATGATTTTTCCAGAACGGGTTTTTGGCAAAGCAGGTGCCCAATAAATTGCATCAGGTGTTGCCACAGGTCCCAGCACTTTACGTACCCAACTGACCAATTCTTTACGTAATTCTTCAGTTTCAGCTTCACCCGCCTGCAAGGTCACATAGGCCGCTATGCCTTGCCCTTTAATCTCATGTGGCATACCAACAACTGCTGATTCAGCGACTTTTGCATGCGCAACCAAGGCACTTTCAATTTCAGCAGTGCCCAAACGGTGGCCCGAAACATTCAGGACATCATCCACACGACCCGTAATCCAGTAATAACCATCTTTATCACGACGCGCACCATCACCAGTAAAATAACTGCCCGGATAGGTCGAGAAATACGCTTCAATGAATCGCTCAGGATCGCCCCAAATGGTCCGCATTTGCCCCGGCCAAGAATTCTTAATAATCAAATTGCCTTCTGCTTCACCTTCAAGTTCTTGACCCTCAGCATCAACCAATGCTGGTTGTACGCCAAACAATGGACGAGTGGCTGAACCCGGTTTAAGTGGGGTTGCACCCGGCAGTGGAGAAATTAAAATACCGCCTGTTTCAGTTTGCCACCATGTATCCACAATTGGACAACGGCTTTCACCCACAACGGTATAGTACCAATTCCATGCTTCTGGATTAATCGGCTCACCCACGGTACCCAATAGACGCAAACTGCTACGGTCACTTTCACGCACAAAAGCATCACCCTCACGCATCATGGCGCGGATCGCTGTTGGTGCAGTATAGAGAATGGTAATGTTATGCTTATCTACAATATGACCTGTGCGTGCCCATGTTGGATATTGTGGGATGCCCTCCGACATGACGGTGGTTGTACCATTGGATAATGGTCCATAAAGCACATAAGAATGCCCTGTAATCCAACCCACATCTGCGGTACACCAGAACACATCATCTTGTTTAATATCAAAAACTTCACGGAAAGTTGAATTGACATAAGTTAAATAACCACCCGTGGTATGTAACACCCCCTTAGGCTTTCCTGTTGATCCAGACGTATACAAAATAAATAAAGGATCTTCGGCATTCATCGGTTCTGGCGGACAGATATCTGTGACCGTCATAATTTCCATGTGATACCACAGGTCACGCCCCTCCTGCATTGTTATTGGATGGCCTGTTCGATGCACCACAATCATTTTTTCAACGGAAGTGGTTCCATCCAGCGCCAATGCTGCATCTACATTCTCTTTTAAAGGAATCGTTTTACCACCACGCATACCTTGGTCAGCGGTAATCACCAATTTAGCTTGACTGTCGTCTATCCGACTTGCCAATGAGTCTGGAGAGAATCCACCAAATACCACACAATGCACTGCCCCTATTCGGGTACATGCCAGCATGGCAATCGCCGCTTCAGGGATCATCGGCATATACAAAATGACTCGATCACCTTTCCCGATTCCATTTTTCTTTAAGACATTGGCAAAACGACACACTTCATCATGCAGCTCTTCAAAAGAAATGATTTTATGGCGAGATGGATGATCCCCCTCCCAAATAATTGCAGGTTTCAGTGGGTGTTCTTTTAAATGACGATCTAAACAGTTGGCACTGACATTCAGTTGCCCATCTGCAAACCATTCAATTTTAAAATTATCTTTGTCGTAGCTGGTATTTTTTACTTGAGTAAATGGCTTAATCCAGTCCAATTTCTTTGCAGCTTCTGCCCAAAACTCATCTGGATGCTCTACTGACTGTTGATAACGTTCAAAGTATTCTTGTTCATTGGTCCTTGCTGTTTTAACAAATTGTTCTGGAACTGGATAGACTTCATTCATATTCTGCTTCCTTGATTTGCCACCTCATCACGAGATGTATGCCTACGTTCTTGATTTTATTTGCTGCATGTGTTCAGTATTACGATAGCGCATTTCGGTTAACAATTGTGCTTTGGTCGTAGACACGGGGGTCACTTTAACCATCGGAAAATCTTAAGTCATTTGCCAAAATATTCGAATTTTCAATATCTATGGAGTTTTTTTGATCTTATAATTTGTAGTCAGAAGTGCATATGGTTTTTTTCAGAAAAAAACATTTCCTTACCGAACTCATTCAGCTGGACGCGATCATCATGCAAATACAAGAATCGTCGACTTTTTTTTCAAAGCATCAAGTATCACCAGTAGATTATCCCCTTTCCACTCAAGGCCGCTTTAATCGTTTGAGTTATATTGCTTGGTTTGGATTTTTGCATCTCATTTTTACCATTGCATTGCTTGCCCTCGGTCTAGTCTTTGGCATTGTGAATTTACATTCACTGCAATTCAGCCAACATGCGATAAATTCGATTTCAGGATTAGGACAGTTCACTTACCTCGCACTCAGCTGTCTTTATTTATATGGAATGATGGTTGTGATTATTCGCAGGCTGCATGATCGTAATAAATCTGGTTGGTTTATTCTGTTATTGCTGATTCCCATTGTGCAATTTTTGATGCTGCTGTATTTACTCTTTGCGCGTGGTTGTAATCGTGCCAATCGTTTTGGTCACCCACGCCCATCGACTTTTATTGAAAAATTAATGGCTTGGCTGATGCTAATAGGTTTTATTATCAGCTTAGTTAGCTCTATAAGTGTGGTGTCATTTATGATGGGGACTGGAGAAATTGAAAATCCAACAACAATCATTGAAAAAGGGACTAAATATTTTTAAGGATAATTGGGGTCTGTTGACAATTCGTCTATGTTTGCGACTACGTGTGTTTTTTAGGCGATACTAGGCGCGAAATACGAAATTTAGTTATTCTAAATGAGTAGTTCGTAACAACGTAACGGCAAAAAACACGCTAGTCCCGAAGGGTTGTGGCTAAAATTATCTCAGCCTTCGTTATGAAACTCGAAAATAGTCTCGCTATTCTCTTCGTTTCATGCCTTGCCTGCTCAATTTTAACCTACAACGCAAGCCATTTATGAAATGCCTACAGCCCCCATTCCTTGATGATGCCTTAACATGAGTTGAATATTGATTCACAAATATTATTTTTATTTGTCCGTCATAAGAAAAACTGTAATCAAAGCTTAACTTCTTTGAAATTTCAGGCAAAATATGCCAATTATTTTATTGGACATGATTGTGGCTGAAGAAGCAAATGCATTGAGTACCGTTGCGCAAGACACGACTCAATTGATCCATTCTGCAGGCGAAAAAACTGCACAAACAGTGATTCAACATACTGAAAAATATAAAGACGCATACTCAACCATCGATAAATTTGTCGATGGTTTTTGGGAGCGTATGCCATATTTATGTATTGCGCTGATCGTTATCACTATTTTTTGGTTGCTGTCTAAGCTTTTTAAATTTTTTGTCCGTAGAACACTCGAAAATCGTACCTATACGCGCCAAAATTTAGTTCTGGTACTGAATCGTGTCGGCAGTACCGCAATTATCTTTTTTGGCTTTTTAATTGCCATGGTCATTGCAATTCCAGGCTTTACCCCTGCTCAACTGATGAGTGCTTTGGGGATTGGTTCGGTCGCGATTGGTTTTGCATTTAAAGATATTTTCCAAAATCTACTTTCTGGAATTTTGATTCTTTTAGGTGAACCGTTCAAGATTGGTGATGACATCATTGTCAACAATATGGAAGGTACTGTCGAAGATATTCAAATTCGTGCAACTTTTTTACGTTCCCCTGATGGACGACGTATCGTGATTCCAAACGCAACTGTGTATACCAGTGCCGTGACGGTAAATACCGCTTACCAACGCCGTCGTTGTGAGTTTGTGGTTGGGATTGGTTATGAAGATGATGTACAGAAAGCCAAAGACATTATTCTTAAATTGCTTGATAAAGATCAACGTATTTTAAGCCAGCCGGGCTTTACTGTGAATGTTTCTGCTTTGGCGGATTTCTCTGTCAATTTAACCGTTCGTTGGTGGGTAGATACCACGCAAGTGGTTACTGCGGCTTCGATCAGTGAAATTCAAGAACGTGTGCTAGAAGCCTTTGCGGATAATAATATTTCGATTCCTTATCCTGTTCAGGAAGTCAAAGTCTACCGCGGTGATCCATCAGCGGATGACATCGAATCAGCTCGTGCTAAATAAGCGCCCCAATACATAAGGGATCGCGGTTTCAGTACGCAAAATACGGTTGCCTAAGCTCACTGCTTGGCAGCCGTTTTTTATCAGTAAATCCACCTCATAAGGTATAAAACCCCCTTCAGGTCCAATGATCACAGTACATGAATGATCGATAGCAAATGGCATTTTCTGTTCAGTATACGGATGCGCCACATAAGCAGGATTTTGTGGCGTAATGAAGCTAGGTAAGACATCTTCAACAAAGGGTTTAAAGCGTTTGTAAAGTTCAATTTGAGGAGCGATGGTATCCCCCGCCTGTTCTAATCCCAAGGTAATGTAATGATCAATTTGCTGTAAAAAAGGGCTTTGCCAATAACTTTTATCAACGCGATAACTATGAATCAAAATTAATTTTTCTACCCCCAGTGTCACCGCATCCATAATTAAGCGGCGTAACACTTTGGGGCGTGGTAATGCCACAATTAAAGTTACGGGCAATTTTGCTGGAACAGGCTCTCCTTGAATCGGTCGAAGTAAAATCGTATGTTCTGAAATATCAACAATTTCAGTTAAATAACGACTGGCACCCCGAACGCCAACCTTAAGCGTATCTCCAACTTTGGCAGCAAGATGCATGTGCAAATGTTCAACTTGCCTTTTTGAACTGATTGTCCAAGTTTCAGCTTGTGTTTGACGAGGATCAAGAAGGACGATGTTCATAAAAAATTCTGGTTCGTTTTACTTTTAGCTGATGGTGTTTATTCATCAACAATGTATAAATTATAAATACTGATCAATCACTGCAATATGTTTGTATAAAGAACCCTGATTACGCTTTAAAACATCAATCGCATGCTGGCCTAATTGCTGGGCAAAAGCTTGATCTTCCAAACAGCGCACCAATAACTGAACCACCTCATCAACAGTTTGCCCCACTTTTAAGGCATCTGCCTGTAAGAACTCATCCACAATGGCTTGAAAATTAAAATAATGCGGTCCAATCACGGTGGGTACATCTAAAACCATAGGTTCTAAAATATTATGTCCACCACCGGGTTCATTTAACGACCCACCAACAAAACATGCCTGACTCAATGCATACCACAGCCACATTTCACCCATACTGTCTGCCAAATAGACTTGGGTATTCGACTCGATCGCCTGCTCTAAGCTACGACGCTGTGTTGTTAAATTTAAACTTTGTGCAGCAGCAAAAACCTCATCAAAACGTTCAGGATGGCGCGGGACAACGATTAACAACCAATCTGGATATTGTTCTAAATAGGTTTTAAATGCGAGAAATAATTTTTCTTCTTCAGGTGCGTGTGTACTGGCGATGGTGATGATTTTTCGACTTGCTAAATTCCAGTCCTGCTGCAACTGTTGTGCTTTATGGATAAATTGTTCAGGTGCAGAAATATCAAATTTAATACTTCCAAGTACTTGTGTTTTATTTTGTGGTATACCTAGATCAATAAAGCGTTGCTGCGTTGCAACATCTTGCGCCAATAACTGATCTAATTTCTGTAGCATTGGACGGGTTAGGCTTGGAACTTTGGCATAGCCTTTGGCAGATTTTTCTGAAAGCCGTGCATTCACTAAAATACAAGGCACTTTAAACTGTTGAGCTAGATCAATAAGATTTGGCCATAGTTCAGTTTCAACCAAAATCAGTAATTTGGGTTGGTATTTCTGATAAAAATCAGCAACTAAATAGCGCTGATCGGCAGGCAAATATACCGCTTGAAATAATGCTTGATAAGGTGCTTTTAAGAATAACGATTTGGCACGTGCTTGACCTGTTTTTGTCGTATTGGTGACTAAAACAGCATGACCTGCTTTTAAATAATGTTCGATTAAAGGCTGAGCAGCATTGGTTTCTCCGACTGAAACACAATGAAACCAAATGGCATGCTGATTCTTTACATCTTGAAAGGGGCCAAAGCGCTCAAGACGTTCTTGTTGGTATTCTGCGCTATCTTTCACACGTTTTTTGATACGCCATTGATACAAAGGCTTAACGATTTTAAGTGCTGTGTTATACCAAAAAGGAGTAGCCAAACAGAATGTCTCAATATAGATGAATGGGCAAATATAACAGAGCCATATTCAGTTGTTAATGAATAATATTTAACGATTTGTTGTCAGCAAGGTAGTCGACCGCATGCTAGAGCAAATCTGATTCATCAACCAGCAACAACACTAGCAAAACTTGGCTTTACAGGGATGAAAAAACGCTTATTGGTTAAGAGGTAGTGTTGTACGCCTTAACCAATAGCGATATCCATGCAATCGTACGATAGATATACCTTGTAAGAGTCAACGATGCAAAAAGAAAACTGGTTAAATTTATCTGAGTTGTGGATGTGAATGGGTATTCCATTCACATCCAGAGAAAATACAGTCTTTGTTTTATCCCAAAGCAGGATAATCAATATAGCCTTCCGCAGTTTGTGAACCAATCATATTTTCAAACACCAATTCATTCAAAGGTGCGTCTTGAATCAGACGTTCATACAAATCAGGATTGGCAATATAAGCTTTACCGAAAGACACCGCATCTGCTTGACCTGATGCCAAGAGTTTGATGGCATCTTCACGACTTAAACGCATATTGGCAATATATGGCACACCGTTTGAACGTCGCTTCATATATTCGCTGATACTGTCATCGGCTAAATATTCACGTGTAAAGAAGAACGCAATTTTACGTTTACCTAATTGTTCCAAGACATAACCAAAGGTTTCACGTGGATCAGCATCCCCCATATCATGCTCATCACCGCGAGGCGCTAAATGTATGCCCACTCGGCCTGCACCCCATACTTCAATTAAAGCATCCATCACTTCAAGTAAAAGACGTGCGCGGTTTTCAACAGAACCACCATATTCATCTTCACGGTGATTGGTTGAACTTTGTAAGAACTGATCAATCAGGTAGCCGTTGGCAGCATGTAATTCAACGCCATCAAAACCAGCCGCCTTGGCTTTAATTGCAGCCTGTTTAAACTGTTCGGTGATGGTATGAATTTCAGAGATTTCCAAAGGTCGTGGCACAACATAGTCACGTTTTGGACGTAATAAGCTGACTTGTCCTGCTTGTTGTATTGCACTTGCAGATACAGGTGTTTCCCCATCGAGTAAATCTGGATGTGAGACACGTCCCACATGCCATAACTGCGCCACAATCAAACCACCTTGGTCATGAACCGCTTGGGTCACAGACTTCCAGCCCTCAACTTGCGCATCGGTAAATAGCCCTGGTGTATTTAAATAACCATTGGCTTGTTCTGAAATCACTGTTGCTTCAGAAATGATTAAACCTGCACTGGCACGCTGTGCATAGTGCTCAGCCATGATTGCCGTGGGTACTCGATCAGCGGTAGCACGGCTACGGGTTAAAGGCGCCATCACGACACGATTTTTTAAATGTAAATCGCCAAGTACAAGGGGAGAGTTAAGTTCAGCCATATTTGCCTCATCACTCGCTTTCTGATTGAAATCAGGCGTTAAAGCGAGTTTTGTAGATAATCAATATATTGCTGAATTAAAGCTTCATTACGCGAGAAATATGACCATTGACCATATTTCTCGGCCTGAATTAATCCTGACTGTTGCAAAACAGACAAATGATTTGACATCGTAGATTGAGAGACATTACCGAGCTTCTCGATATTCCCTGCACACACACCACGACCAAAGCCACCGCACTGCTCTTCCGACAAATATTGTTGTGGCTTCTTGAGCCATTCCAAAATCTGTCGGCGAGTCGGATTCGCTAATGCTTTAGAAATTAAATCAATATCCATCTTAGACACATTCAATTCAGAGCAAAGCTCCATTCAGCATCTTTGCATCCAATATATCGCATTTTTTCGATTTTAATATCGATTTTTTTAGATATATTGCAAAAATACAGATAAAGCTTTGCTTTTGTTAAAAATTTAAATTAAAGACCTTGTTTTAAGCTGGCTTCAATAAATTTATCTAGATCGCCATCCAATACTGCACCCGTGTTCGAGTTCTCAACACCAGTACGCAAATCTTTAATACGAGAGTCATCCAGTACATATGAACGAATCTGACTGCCCCAGCCAATATCCGATTTTGAATCTTCAAGTGCTTGAGCAGCTTCATTACGTTTACTCATTTCCAGTTCGTACAATTTTGCACGTAACTGTTTCCAAGCATGATCACGGTTTGCATGTTGTGAACGCTGGTTCTGGCATGCCACCACAATCCCAGTTGGTGCGTGAGTCAAACGTACTGCTGAGTCGGTTTTGTTAATATGCTGACCGCCTGCACCAGATGCACGATATGTATCTGTACGCACATCAGCAGGATTAATATCGATCTCAATATTATCGTCCACTTCAGGTGATACAAATACTGCCGAGAATGAGGTATGGCGGCGATTACCTGAGTCAAATGGTGACTTACGCACTAAACGGTGTACGCCAGATTCGGTACGTAACCAACCATAAGCATACTCGCCTTCAACACGGATTGTTGCAGATTTAATCCCTGCAACATCACCATCTGATTCTTCCATCAATTCTGCTTTAAAGCCATGACGTTCGATCCAACGCATATACATACGTAACAGCATTGAAGCCCAATCTTGTGCTTCAGTACCGCCTGAACCAGCTTGAATTTCCACATAACATGGATTTGGGTCCATTGGATTACTAAACATACGACGGAATTCAAGTTTTGCTAACTCTTCTTCCGCTGCAGTCAATTCCGACTGAACATCTGCCAATAAGCTTTCATCATCTGCTTCAACAGCAAGATCAAGCATGGCTTGTGCATCATCAAGCTGTGTCGCCAAGCCTTCTAAAACGTTGATCACGTTTTCAAGCTCGCCTTTTTCTTTTGCCATCGCCTGAGCACGGCTTTGATCATTCCAGATCGCTGGATCTTCTAACTCGCGGAGAACCTCTTCTAAACGCTCTTTCTTTAGATCGTAGTCAAAGATACCCCCGTAGTGTTAGACCACGGTCATTTAAGTCTTTTAGCTGAACTAGATAAGGATTAATTTCCACGAGTTTTAATCTCACATTTGACGTCTTTTAATTCGCACGCATTCTACCACAGAGTGGAAAAAGTTGAGATATGGCATTTTTTAGACAACACAATTGACTACAGTGTAGTTTTTGTGAACAATGTTGTTGTTTTGTAACAAAACTCTGACCTTACAACACCACAAAAAAATTTAGGATACTTATGAAACAATCTCTTTTATTTTTCGCTTTAACCGCAATCAGCTGTTCTAGTTTTGCCTACAATGTGCAATTTGATGCTGGGTTTAGATCTTTTGATCATGATAACAATTACATTGATCAAGACTATCAAGCCGATATTAAAGGCAAATACTATTTTGATCCTGTACAAATCAAAAACAACCCATTGAATGAGGCAGCATTTTTAGGCCGTAATAGCAATGTCTATGGTGGTTACGATTATCGTACTATCGAAAGTCAGGACTACTTAACCTATGATCCTTTATCTACCAGCACATTTTATGAGCTTGCTCGAGCAAAAGATGAAAAAGATCTTCATTACTTTACAGGTGGCTTAGAATATTTTCATGAACAATTCTATCTCAATGGTGAGATTGGGCTTGGCATAGTGAAAATAAAAAGCAACATAGATTCAAATTATGGTTCAGTTCGTTATAAAAATGATTATAACGTCACCACTTATCGCGCATTGGTGGGCTATATGCCGATCAGCAATTTGCTCATTGCAGCAGGTGTCGATGGTTTCAGTGGTGATAAATATCTTGATGATGAAACGGATTTTGCCGCTAAAATTAAATATGTAATGCCAATTGGTCAAAATGGACATTATTTAAATCTTGAAGCGAATGGCGTGTTTGGCGATGAAAACAATGTTATCTTCGCTGCAGATTACTATTTGACCCGTGCTTTCAGTATCGGCAGTGCATATAGTTTAAAAGATGACGATGAAAGCAATAATAATTTCCTCTGGTTCCGTAGCAAATACTTTGTGAATGAAAATGTTGCTATTGGTGCCGAAGCAGGTTTTAGCAGTGGCATGAACCTTTTTAATGTGAATGGAACTTTCCGTTTTTAAGCACTTAGAAAGCCAAAAAACTTTGAGGCATTTCATTTCTGAAATGTCTTTTTTATTACAAATTATGTCCAACCCTTACTCAAAGCGTACCAATATCCACACTATCTACACAATTTTAATAAAACAACACATAAGTTTTATACATTTATTTTCAATAACTTAAATAAAAATTGTTACATAAACTCACCAATATTACATTCCGGTTACCATAGCATGGTTGACGATTTTTATATTTGCCCTAGACTCAAAATTGTAACTAAACATGTATAAATCAATCAATTCTTCATAGGGGCGAATTCCATGAAAAAATTAGCAATCGCATCTGCAATCTTTTCCGTAGCCGCTTTAACTGGCACTGCACATGCTTACCAAGCCGAAGTTGGTGGTTCATATACATATAATGATCCAGATAATATTGATGCAACTCATAGCTTTGGTGTAGATGGTACTTATTATTTCAAACCAGTACAAACTCGTAATTCACCGCTTAATGAGGCTGCATTCTTAGATCGCGCAAGTAATGTAAAAGCCAATGTAAATTATGCCAAAAATGATGGTGTAAAAGACAGCCAATATGGTGCGGGTCTTGAATACTATGTACCTAACTCAGACTTCTATGTAAGTGGTCGTGTAGGTCGTGATGAACTTGAAGTTGATAACACCAACATCGACAATAAAGTAACGACTTATGGCGCTGAAGTGGGTTATTTACCAGCTCCTGGTTTATTACTTGCACTTGGTGTGACAGGTTATGATGTTAAAAATGGTGATGACGGCGCAGACCCAACTGTACGTGCTAAATATGTAACCAAAGTAGGTCAATATGACGCTAACTTTGAAGCTTTTGGTGCATTCGGCGACTTGGATGAGTACAAAGTACGTGGTGACTTGTATTTAGATAAGACCTTAAGTGTAGGTGCTGACTACTACAACAATGATTTAACTGATCGTGATGAATGGGGTATTTCTGCGAAGAAATTCTTTAATCAAAACGTTAGCTTAGAAGGTCGTGTAGGTTTTGGTGATGACTACAACACTTACGGCGTTCGTGCAGGATACCGTTTCTAAGTTTAAATCCATTTAGCAATCGCTCTTTTGGAGCAACAAAAGCCAGTCAGTTGACTGGCTTTTTTATCGATTTTGAAAAAGGTTCAACTCAACATGCTTAATAAAGCTACACCAATAAAAAATGAATGAGCTATTTAGAACACTTTAAAATTTTATTGAATTAATTATTTTTCAAAAATTGTATCACGATGAAATTCTAAATAATGTCGATGTTTCGGATTAAATTCGAAATATGCTTTTGATGGTATTTTAAAAAACTCTTTATCACTATCGGTTAATTGATAACTCAATAAAATACTTCCCTTCTCATCAAAAGAAATTAGCCCATGATCAAATAGCCTATCAAAATTTGGGGTGAGTAATAGCCCATTGTATTCATCATTTTTTTCATAATTCTCACTTTTTGCCCAAGGTTTTATATGAGAAGCTATCAATAATTGACGATTATTGAAGCCAGTCACAGCACAATATGGATTTAAATCAAATAATTTTTTTCTAAATTTATTTTGGGTGAGCCGAATAGCAATCAGTCTTTCTGCCTCTGAAGTAAAATTTTGATCAGATGTAAATATGGTTTGATCTTGAATATCAAATTTTTTTAAATAATTTCCATAATGATTGACTGCAGAGGAGTACATATTGTTTCCCACACGATTTCGTTCTTTATAAATATCTAAAGTGAAAATCATCTGTTTTAAAGCTTCAAACTCAATGCTATTTTTTGGTAACTGATAACTTGGAAGCCATTCACTCATTCTATTTTTAATCACTAAAGCATATTTAGATGCAGTTGCTTGTGATAATCTTTTTTCTGCCATTAACCAGTGATAAAAATCCATAACCATCTCTACTTATTCTATTTTTTAACTATACAAAAGAAAAGGACGCTCATGCGTCCTTTAATCAGTCTTTAACTCTTTTCAAAACTACGCGAGCATAGCTCTTGGCGTATTCAGGCAAAAAACTTCGCTTCTTGAAACCGCCTACTGCCGAGGGCACAGCTCTTGGCGTAATTCAGGCAAGAAGCTTCGCTTCTTAAAACTCTGCTGCCGCGAGCACAGCTCTTGGCGTAAAATCAGCAAAATGCGTTGCATTTTGAAACCCTGATTTTACTCCCATTCAATTGTTGCTGGTGGTTTAGAAGAAACGTCATACACCACACGAGAAACATCTTTAATTTCATTCATGATACGTGTTGAGATTTTATCCACCAACTCATATGGAAGATGGGCAAAACGAGCTGTCATAAAGTCAACCGTTTCCACGGCACGAAGTGCAATGACCCATGCATAACGACGGCCATCACCCACGACACCCACCGATTTTACTGGTTGGAATACTGCAAATGCTTGTGCAGTTTTATCATACCAACCACTTGCACGAAGCTCTTGCATAAAGATGTCATCAGCAAGACGAAGAATATCAGCATATTCTTTTTTCACTTCACCCAAGATACGCACGCCCAAACCTGGACCAGGGAATGGATGACGATAAAGCATTTCATGTGGTAAACCTAAAGTTGTACCTAAACGACGCACTTCATCTTTAAATAAGTCACGAATTGGCTCAACCAATTCAAATGCTAAATCTTCAGGTAAACCACCCACGTTATGGTGTGATTTAATCACATGCGCTTTACCATTTTTAGTTGCCGCAGACTCAATCACGTCAGGGTAAATCGTACCTTGCGCAAGGAAGTTTACGCCATCAAGCTTACGCGCTTCTTCAGCAAAAACTTCGATAAATTCACGGCCAATGATTTTACGTTTTTTCTCAGGATCAACTTCGCCTGCAAGTGCAGATAAGAAACGTTCTTCTGCATCAGCACGAATCACACGGATCCCCATGTTTTTCGCAAACATGTCCATCACTTGCTCACCTTCGTTTAAACGAAGTAAGCCATTGTCTACGAATACACAGGTCAGCTGGTCACCGATTGCTTTATGCAACAATGCTGCAACTACAGATGAGTCAACACCACCTGAAAGACCTAAAAGAACTTTTTGATCACCAATTTGTTCACGTAATTGTTCAACACGTAAATCAATAATGTTTTCAGAATTCCAAAGATTACGGCAACCACAAATGCTGTGAACGAAGTTAGACAGTAATTCTGCACCTTTAGCAGTATGTGTCACTTCTGGGTGGAATTGCACCCCGTAGAAACGGCGCGTTTCATCACTCACTGCAGCAAATGGACAGCTTGGTGTGCTTGCAGTCACTTTAAAGCCTGCTGGAATCGCAGAAACTTTGTCACCGTGGCTCATCCAGACATTGAGTTTGTCATCACCATCATTTAAATCACCAAGCAATTGATCACGTACTAAAACGTCAACTGCTGCATAACCAAATTCATGTACAGTACCTGGCTCTACTTTACCGCCAAGTTGTTCTGACATGGTTTGCAGACCATAGCAGATCCCCAATACAGGTACACCCAAGTTGAATACAACTTCTGGCGCACGTGGACTACCTTCCTCATGCACACTTTCAGGACCACCAGACAAGATGATACCGTTCGGATTAAACGCGCGAATGTCTTCTTCAGACATATCAAAAGCATACATTTCAGAATATACACCAGCTTCACGTACACGGCGTGCAATAAGCTGGCTATATTGAGAACCGAAATCCAAGATAAGGATACGATCTTCAGTAATTTGAGTATTGGTAGTCATGAGTCAACAACTATGCAGGCAAACGAATATAAGCGCCATATTCTATCATTTTTATAAGCCGTACGCACTCCATTCAATCAAGTTCCTTAGCTTTGTAAAAAATCATTTTAAATAATCAGCTTATAGGTTCATTTTGGCTTTAATGATGCTCATCAGTTCACTGGGAGTCATAGTTAAAACTGAATTGAATATTTTTAGATAGCATAAACCAATTGATCCATTTGAATAAGGCTAAATGAACACACAAAAAAGCCAGATACAGATCTGGCTTTTCAAAGCTTTATTAATGTTTAAATTATTTTTCTATTACATAGTCAAGACTCAATTTCCCTGCACCATGCAACATCAAGAAAAACAAACCACCTGCCATTGCGAAGTTTTTCATAAAGTTAATTGCATCTGCTTCACCACCATGAAATAGGAATGCAGTAATCAAACTAAATACGCCCAAACCAAATGCTGCAAAGCGTGCCTGAAAACCAAATAACAATGCCAGACCACCACCGAACTCAACCAGAATGGTTAAAGGTAACATGGCACCTGGTACACCCATTGATTCCATATAACCGACAGTTACGCTGTAAGCCGTGATTTTGCCCCAACCAGCAACAAGAAAGATATATGCCATAAGAATACGTGCAATCAATGCAATACTCGCATTGGCGGTGGGTTGATTCACAATATTTTTAACAACAACATTTGGATTAAACATGGTGTGACCTAATTTGTATTTCGTTCTGAAGATGTATACATATTAATCACTAAACATTTCAAGTTAAATACTTAAAAACTAAACTCATCGTTGCAAATTAAGAACAATAATAAGTTTTAAAAATTTACTTTTTAATACTGACTTTCATAACTCACACTGCTAGGATTTGTGCACCAATTCGCATAGTTTCTGCCTTATGGATCTGATTGACTTTATTTTGCACGTAGACGAACACCTGTTTGAATTTATTAGAAATTATGGTATCTGGGTGTATGGAATTTTATTCCTGATTATTTTTGTTGAAACAGGTCTCGTGGTAATGCCATTCCTGCCCGGGGATAGCTTACTTTTTGCTGCTGGCGCTTTAGCTGCTTCGACGGGTGCAATGGATCCTGTGGTTTTAATCACTCTGCTATTTATTGCAGCAGTGCTCGGTGATACCCTCAATTATCATATTGGGAAATATGTCGGACCGCGTGTTTTTGAAATTGATTCTAAATTTATCAACAAACAACACTTGCTGAAAACATCACAGTTTTTTGAAAAACATGGTGGAAAAACCATTATTTTTGCCCGTTTTATCCCTTTTGCCCGTACTTTTGCACCCTTTGTTGCAGGTGCAGGAAGCATGAATTATAAATATTTCTTAACCTATAATGCAGTCGGTGCAATTTGCTGGGTTGGCTCGTTTATTACCTTGGGTTATTTATTCGGGAATATGCCAATTGTGAAAGATAATTTCACCCATTTGGTTTTCGGTATCATTATTCTCAGCGTGTTACCTGGTGTGATTGGTTATATACGTCATAAATTTTTTAATAAAAATAAAATGCCAAACCGTCAATAAACAGCATATTTAAAAATGATAAAAAAGCCGATTTCTAAAATCGGCTTTTTTATAGCGTAAAACCCGTTATTTTTTAACTTCCTGACGTTTAGGGACGTAAGGGCAGTTCTTAAATTGAGCCGCCTGAGACAGGGCATCTTGCTCACCATACAGTCGGGAAAGCTCAGTATTTTTGGTATTTGAAGATTGCCCTAAATTTACAGAAATACTTGGACCAATCCCCCAACCCCAGCCACCGCTGCCCCAACCACCACCGACACCTAGTCCAACACCTACGCCTGTACGTTTCGCAGGTTGTACACCATTATTAATGTATTGCTGAATACGTTTAAATTCTGTCGTCAATTGCAAACAGTTCATCGCCTGATACTGCGTAGGCGATACATAAGTGGGTTTAACCGTCGTCGTACAAGCCGATACGACAAGCGCCATTAAGGCAACGACTGATAATTTAACAGAAGTCATTTTCAATGATTTCATCACGATCTCGAAATTATTTTTTATCAATCTCATTGAACAATGATTGATAGGCTTGAGTCAATTTATGATCTGTAGCCAAATGAATTAATGGCAGATTTTTATGATGCGATTCTTTCATTAATACAGAAGGTGGCAACATATTTTCTAAAACTGGTAAACCTTCATCTTTAAGCTGTTGTACCACTTCACGCGGTAATTTTGCCTGAGCTTGATATTGATTGACCACAATGCCTTCGATTTCAAGTCGATCATTATGATCATCTTGAGTTTCAATGACATTTTGAATAAGCGTCTGTAATGCGCGTTTTGAAAACACATCACAATCAAACGGAATCAGAACACGATCCGCTGAGATCAGTGCCGATAAGGTAAAAAAGTTAAATGCTGGCGGTGTATCAATATAAATACGCTCATATTGACTGGTTAAGGTCTGAATCGCATCACGTAACTTATAAATTTTATGCTTTGATTCTAACGCATGCTCTAACTCGCCTAAGCTCGGGCTGGCGGGTAATACATCCAAATCTTTAAAAGGTGAACGATGAATATATTGCTCAAAACCTTTATTTTTTGTTTTTAAAAGGCTACCAATGGCATTGCCAATCAATCCTTTTTGTTGATGATTCCCAAGTACATCATTAAAAAAGTTTTCAATATTCGGCTCTAATGCAGTTTTTTCAGCAGAATAGGTGGCGTCATCACCCAAAAGATATTGGCTAGAATTTGCTTGAGGATCTAAATCAATCACCAATGTTTTAAAACCTTGATACGCACTAATCGCAGCAAGATTCACCGTAATACTTGATTTTCCTACACCGCCTTTTTGGTTAAATACCACACGAGTTAGCATACAAGTTCCCTAAGCTATCATTATTTTTAAACTTGTATCTAGTTTAACCTAGACGCTATACAAGTGTGAAATTCATGTCTAACAATCAACTAAAAACTGGTTTAAGCACCACCAAAACTAAAGTTGCAAGCAAAGCAATTCCGCCAATCACTAAACCTGCTCTGCGTTGTGTTAAAAGAACGGTATCATCCTTTTTATAGGCTTTTATTTGTGAGGAAAGGAAAACCATAAACAAAATAATTTTCGCATAGAACCACGGCTGCACTTTAAACTCGTTCATAATCAATAAAGTTAGCCCTGTAAATATAACCACAGTGAGGGAAAGATGTTGCAAGGCAACAAAAGCCACTCGCCCTTTAGGATTCGGTTGCTGGTTGTGTGTTCCAATAAATAATGTTGATGCGCGTAAAACAAAAACCAAGATTAATAACCCAACACTGGTCATATGAATGATTTTAATCAGTAAATGTGTATCCATTTTAATTACTCTGCACTTTATACTTTAGGTGCATGAGCGCAGTCTGGACTTGCTGGGGCTTGACCTTGCCACTCACTTGGAAGATAAGCATGGATCGCTAAGGCATGAATTTTTCCAGGGCTGAGTAAGGCTTTGGCTTCTGCGTACACTTTTTGGTGGCGTTGTACCAAACGTAACCCTGCAAATTGTTCACTGACAATGATCACTTTAAAATGCGACTCTTTTCCAGGAAAATACCCGCCATGACCAGCAGACTCATTGATCACTTCTAAATGTGATGGCTCAAGTTGATTTAAACTTTCAATCAATTGTTGTTCTAAACTCATGCTGATTCCTTAGAGATCGATCAATGGGTGAATGACATAGTATAGCGGATTCTTTGAGCATCGCTGTGTGTTCAGCAAAGCTTTTGCTGTTCGATTTGATTTTTTTAAATTAAATTTTGAAGTTTTTTCATAAAAATGTCTTTATTTTATGCAATTAGTGTTTTCCTTTGCAGAAAAATCTTGACCCTACCATCTGTTGATGTATTATACACCGCATGCGGGAATAGCTCAGTTGGTAGAGCATAACCTTGCCAAGGTTGGGGTCGGGAGTTCGAGTCTCCTTTCCCGCTCAAATTTTTTTATTCAGTTTTTTATTTAAAAAATTGGACAGACTCCGCGGGAATAGCTCAGTTGGTAGAGCATAACCTTGCCAAGGTTGGGGTCGGGA
>NZ_JBIMCW010000038.1:0-31908 GCF_048552295.1 Acinetobacter legionensis | reverse complement strand
CAATCCAAGCAGGTCATGAGAAAGGTGGCGATTTAGCGGTTGCGCGTGTCGCTGAAGGCGAAGACTTCTTTGCTAAAGAATTGACTGCATATACTGAGAAATTCAACAACAGTTGGTTAAAAGAAGAGTTACATCGTTCACGTAACTTTGGTCCAGCGATGCATAAATTCGGTTTATGGATGGGTGGTGCATTTAACTTTATCGATCAAAAT
Organism: Acinetobacter legionensis; assembly: GCF_048552295.1. Taxonomy (NCBI): domain Bacteria; kingdom Pseudomonadati; phylum Pseudomonadota; class Gammaproteobacteria; order Moraxellales; family Moraxellaceae; genus Acinetobacter; species Acinetobacter legionensis. The sequence goes on along the minus strand of NZ_JBIMCW010000038.1, from coordinate 31,696 downwards.
ATCTTTAAAGTGCCATTTACTCTACATGACCTTGCACCTGACTTTAGTGCATTAAAAACTGTAGATGCTGCGACATTTAAACCGACCTATCCAAAGCCAGATGGTAAATTAACCTTTGACCGTTTATCTTCTGTATTTGTATCGAATACTGTCCATGAAGAGAATCAGCCAGCTCACTTAAAGCTGACGGATGCTTCTATTCCAGTCAATGTCAATTTACCAAAATGGGATGAGCCAGCTCAACGCTACTGCCCTGCTGGTGTTTATGAAATTATGGAAAATGATGATGGTTCTAAGCGCTTCCAGATTAATGCTGCGAACTGTGTTCACTGTAAGACCTGTGATATCAAAGATCCATCTCAAAACATCACTTGGGTAACACCGGAAGGTGGTGGTGGGCCTAACTATCCAAATATGTAAGCTGGATACTTAGGACGATGCTTTAATGCTGCTCACCACTAAACATGCGAGTGTTTAGATAATTTTGTGTAGTATTAACAGCGTCTTTTACCCCAATTTGTCGAGTGATATAAGCTCTTCATTTTCATTATTTAGGTAAGTTTAGTTCCCTAGGGAGCTAAACTTGAAAGAAAAATAGAATAAGTCTTGGCTCAAATTAAGTTGACTACAACTTAATTTTGCACTTTAATTTTACTGATTAAAAGACACAAATGATTGAAAAATGATAAAACTAAAAATTAAAAAACGGTTATACCCTCTGATTATAGTTATATTTTTCCCCACTACACTTGTATTTGCAGAAAGTTTTGAAAAGCTACTCGAAAAAGCCAACAATGGAGATGTAAAAGCACAATACCAAGTGGGTTATCTTTATAGTAATGGCAATTAGGGTGTATCCTTCGATGAAGAAAAAGGTGTTTTTTGGTTTAAAAAGGCCGCAGAAGCGGGTGATTCAGAATCTCAACTCAGTTTGGCAATGAGTTATTTATGGGGATCAGGTATCCGCCAAAATACCCGTAAAGGTATTGAGTGGCTAACCAAATCTGCAAATCAGAACAATGCGATGGCGCAATACAATTTATCTGAAGAATATTCAGATGGGAAGAATATCAAACAGGATCAAAATCTTGCACATTATTGGCATCTTAAAGCGGCTAAAAATGGCGATGTATCAGCACAATTTAAATTGGGAACTCTATACTTAGATGGAAATTTAGGCTTGCCTCAAGATATCAATAAAGCGAAAGCATGGTTAAAAAAAGCCGCAGACCAAGGCTATGAATTGGCTCAACAGCAATTGGCTGTATTATAATAGAGCCAACTAAATATACGTTTCTTTAAGCAAATGATATAAATTATTTTTCTTAATATTATCTGTTTCAACTAATCTTTTTTTAAATAAGTGATTTTATAATATTAAACACCTCATGACTTTTAACACTTAAACAAATACATTGGTCAAAGGTTGCTTTTGAATTCTGTATAAACTCATCTTCCATAACATCTAAATGTAAATGGCTTTCTTTTTGAACTTTTTTGTATAAGTCAAACAAATCATGCTTGTAACTCGATTTACAATTTAGAATGAAATCATTAAGTTCTTGATCAAGCTCTAAACGCATATTTTCAATGAAATGCTGACGTGAAGCTTTATTATTTTCAGCATAAAATAAGCGTGTTTTTTCATAAGTTCCTTTATGAAATATCATTTCATAAATTTTCATCGTAGATAATTACCTATAAATTCATCTTATGATTCTTAAAAAGTAGAATTCATACATATGTACTATTTCTTAAAATTTATATGTGCTCATATTGAGATGAGCACTTTTCAGTCTTTTATAAACGTATTTATCTGTTGCTTTTAGCTAATCTTAAAAACCCCTATTTCCCTTGGGGAAGGGAAATAGGATCAAGGCATCAAGAATCTTAAAAAAGATCCCCCTCTAATTCTGTAGAATTTATCACATTAATATTCATTTAATCAATACACCATCAACAAAAAAACAGACAGTTCTGTATTCTTTTGATCAATTATTAAGCACTCACAATTCAAGCTATTTTCCCTCAAAATTGAGTCGACATGTGTAATAAATATCTAACACCAATACGAATAAGCAAGCGCAGTTAAGACATGTTTACAAGCCGTTGTCCTCCCATCCATAATATAAGTATTTTTAACGCCATGGTATAACGTGATAATTATCATCCTTTTAAATTTTTAAATTATTTTTTATTTTAATTATCCACTGACTAAATATCTTCTTTCAAATAATTTCCACATTCATTTGGGTGAATGTTTGAGGCTTTGCTTTTTTTAAGATTAACAATCAAATTTTAATTATTTTTAGCTTAAAAATTAACACTCTAAACTTAACCTAATTTTTTAGAAAACTCAGTCGACACGTATGTCTCATAAAAACCTTTTCACAACACTTTCTATTGCATTATTCAGTCTTTCAATTTCTGCATGTAATAATAATGATTCAGATCACTCAAATACGGTAGTTGAAACCAAAAAACAACCAAATATTTTATTTATTATGGCAGATGATTTAGGTTATTCAGACTTGGGAGCATTTGGTGGTGAAATTCGAACCCCAAATATTGATGCACTCACCAAAGAAGGTCGTATTTTAACAGACTACCATACTGCTCCTACCTGCTCACCGACGCGTTCGCAATTAATTTCGGGTACAGACCATCATTTAGCTGGAATTGGCGCTATGGCTGAGCTCACCCCAGCTCACTTAAAGGGCCAGCCAGGTTATGAGGGCTACTTAAATGAGCGCTCACTCTCAATTGCAGAAGTACTTAAAGATAATGGCTACCGAACCTATATCAGCGGAAAATGGCATCTCGGTTTAACCGCTGAAACTAACGCACATGTAAAAGGCTTCGATCACTCCTTTACCCTATTACAAGGTCTAGATTTACATTTTAAACAAGCACCTACAACATACAAACGTAACGCCACCTATACAGAGGATGGTCAAGTCGTTCAAATTTCAGCATTACCCGATGATTTTTTCTCAACAAATTACTTCACCGATAAATTAATTAGTTATTTAGAGTCAGGAAAAAATTCAGGCAAACCATTCTTTGCGTATGCTGCTTATACAGCTCCGCATTGGCCCTTACAAGCCCCAACTGAATATCGTGACCGTTATCGTGGCGTTTACGATGCTGGTTATGATGTGATCCGCAATGGTCGTATTGCCCGTCAAAAACAACTTGGTCTGATTCCAGCCAACTTTACTGCAGCCGAACCGATTGCAACACAAAATGCACCCCAAAAATATGGCAAATGGAATGAGCTATCCACTGAGCAAAAAGCCTTAGAAGCACGTAGAATGGAAATCTATGCAGGTATGGTCGAAAACCTTGATGCTAATATTGGACGGGTGATTGAGTATTTAAAACGCAATAATTTATACGAAAATACTTTAATTTTCTTTGTTTCAGATAATGGGGCTGAAGGCTTTATTCGCGGTAGTTATGGAGCTGAATCAGGTTTTGATAATCGGGTGAATAATGTCGGTACATCCAGTTCTTATCACTATGTTGGTCCGCGTTGGGCTGAAGTCAGTGCTGCACCTTTTCATTTATGGAAAGATACTGCAGGTGAAGGTGCAACCACAGCACCAGCCATTATTAAACTTCCTCATCAAAACAAAGCGCAAGCAACCTATCATGGTTTTGCTTCAGTGCTCGATGTTTTTCCAACTGTTTTAGATTATGCCAATATTGCCGTCCCACAAGGTCAATATAAAGGTCGTCAGATTAATACCCCAAGTGGTTACTCTTGGAGATCAGTGCTTGAAAATAAAGCGCAGACGATTCGCCCTGTAAACTTTAGTTTTGCTGATGAATTGCATGGCAGTAAATATGCGCGTCAAGGCGATTGGAAAATTGCTTTACAAGGTAAAGCAGAGCTTGGAACGGGAACTTGGGAATTATATAACTTAAAAAATGACCGTGGTGAAACCCAAAACATTGCAGAAAATAACCCAGCAAAACTACAAGAACTGCTTGATGTGTATAACAAATATACCCAAAAAAATGGAGTCAAGGAATACAACATTCAATGAAGTTTAACCCCCTTTTAATTTCACTGTGCAGCCTGTTCCTTGTAACAGGCTGCAATAAGGTTACGCCCGACTCGCATCATTCTCCCAAACAAACCAGCAAAGTTTCTGCACAGCTTGGTTCATTGCAGCAATGCGAACACTATTCAGGTTTACCTAATGCATGGCAAAAAAAGCCAACAGCGGGGATGGTTTGGATTGCCAAAGGCTCATTTCAGCTCGGCTCCGATAAAGCCTATCCCGATGAACTTAATTTTGGGCAAAAACAACGCCAAGTTGAGGGTTTCTGGATCGATCAAACCGAAGTGACTGTGGCGCAGTTTAGTAGTTTTGTAAAAGCAACCGGCTATGTAACCGACGCAGAGCAACAGAAACAGGCAGCTGTATTTTCACCAGATGCCAATAAGCCTAATCAGTGGTGGCAACTCAAGTCTGATTACACTTGGAAAACGCCCAATGGCGCTTCGGGTCAAGCTCCACGCCCTGCTGAACCTGTTCGCTATGTGACCAAAAATGATGCTGAACATTACGCAGTTTGGTTAGGAAGAGATTTACCTACCGAACAAGAATGGGAATATGCTGCAAAGGCGGGCTCAAAAACCGATACGCCACTGCATCAAGCGCCTCAGGATGCCCATCAACATCCACAAGCCAATTATTGGCAAGGTGAATTTCCAATGCATAATTCTGTTGAAGACCATTTTGCAGGTGTGGCACCTGTCGGCTGCTACCCTGCCAATGCGTTCCAATTGTTCGATATGATTGGGAATGTCTGGGAGTGGACCTCTTCTGTATATCAAGGCGCGCATGATCAACATATGGGAAATTATACTGATCTGCGTCAGCAAAGCATCGCAGCAACCCAATATGTGATTAAAGGTGGTTCTTTCTTATGTGCTTCGAGTTATTGCTCTCGTTATCGAAATAGTAGTCGATATCCGCAAGAGTTTGATTTGGCTGCAACGCATGTGGGGTTTAGAACAGTATTACGAACTCACCCATGAGACAAGGATAGGTTAAAATCTAGAGATCTGGCGAATTTATACACTTAAATATAAATTCGTCTGCTTTAAAAAAGAAGGGTTGAATAGAACAAAGCAACACTTAACCACTTTCGCTACAAATCAGCACTTATACACGTTTACGTTTTTCAATCATCTTGCCAAATACCAATCCCAATTCAAACAACATCCACATTGGAATTGCCAACATGATCATCGAAATAGCATCTGGTGGCGTGACAAACATCGCAATAAAAAAACAGCCCACAATAATAAAGCGTCTTTTTTCCACCAGCGTTTGCGTGCTGACCAAACCGATTAAAATCAATACCAGTGTAATAATTGGAATTTCAAAAGTGACCCCAAACACCAAAAAGAGTTTTAAACAGAAACTTAAGTAACTGTTAATGTCCGTCATTGGTGCAACGGTATCAGGTGAAACACTGATAAAAAAATGCAGAATCGAAGGTAAGGCAATAAAATAGGCAAAGGCAATCCCTGAATAAAACAAGCAAATACTGCTCAATAACAATGGGAATGCCAGACTCTTTTCTTTTTCATACAACGCAGGTTTAATGAATGCCCAAATCTGATAAATAATAAAAGGCATCGCCAGCATCAGCGCAATAAAGAAATTCAGTTTAAAAGGTGCCATAAATGTTGCAGTTACATCTGTAGCAATCATGGTCGAACTGGCAGGTAATTGGGCACGTAGTGGTTCAGATAACATTGAATAAGTTCTGTTTGCAAATGGCAACAAACAGAAAAAAAGCACAATCAATACCCCGATAATTTTAAACAGATGCTGACGCAACACCATCAAATGTCGGGTGATTGGCATTGCTTCAAGCTGAGTCGCTTCTTCGGAAACTTGCTCTTGTAGCTGCGGTATCATTGATGTCATACGGCCACCTTCAATTGCGATATTGACTTGGATTGAGCAAGATCAATACTGAGTTTTTCATCATTACCTTGAACTTGTTTTAGCCAGATACTTGGCAAATAGACTGTAGGAATATCACGTGAGACAGCTTGATAAATCTGCTTCACTCTCAGCTGGGCTTTTTGCTGTTCTTTTAATTGCGGTTGCTCTAATTGCTGTTTCTCTAATCGTGCTGGCGCTTGCTCTTGCTGTATAGCATCTCCAGGCATAGCCGATAATTGCTGTAGCTCATGCATCTGCGCCTGCATTTTTTGCTCTAATTCTTGAATGCGCTGCATCTCATTCTGCATCTGTTCGCGCAATTCGGATAAGCGTAATTCACGGTCAATGTCGTTCTGAACATTGCTGATGAGACGTTTCAATTTACTGTACCATTTCGCAATAAAACGCGCAGCTTCAGGGAGTTTATCTGGCCCTAACACCAACAGCGCAATAATCCCAAAAACCAATAATTCAGAAAATCCGACATCAAGCATGTGTTAGTTCTCCAGTTTTAGTGCTTTACCGTAGAGTTCACATCAGTATTACTATTTTGATGTTCCTGTGTCCGTGGTTCATTCAGTGCGGCAGCTGTTGTTTCATCATCTTGAATTGATTTTTTAAAATCCTTCACCGCACCGCCGACATCTTTACCTAAATTTTTTAATTTAGATGTGCCAAAAAGTAAGACCACTACAATTGCAAAAATAAGTACGTGCCAAATCGATAATCCAGCCATGGTTTTTTACTCCTGATATTAGGGTGTGTTGACATTTCATAAATGGCTTGCGTTGTAAACGAATTGTCAACAGACCCTATTGTGTCATTTCAATGATTATGTCTACAAAAACAACTAAACCATGTACTACTGAAGAAATTGCACAATAACAATAAAAGCTAAATCTTCTTCAGCAGTCAGGCAATATAAAATTAAAAAATTGTTTATTAAGCAGTTTTCTTAATCGAATGGGTATTAACCAATTGATTATCCAGCACTACTTGATGTCCACGTTGTGTATCCACAGTATATTGTGGCTCTTTAATGGTATTGACATAGATCCAGTCCGCTTGAACCTGCGTTGCAGTAAAGCTGACATTCAGATAACCACGTTGATTTAGATTGGTATAATCCAATTCATCAATCAGTGTGGTAAACGCCATTTCAAACTGCTGTAACTGTTCCACTGGAATATTGAGATACTTTTCAATTCCCGGCGATGACACTGAACTTGTCGCCAGCTCGACACCGACAAAATCACCCGCCTGACTATACAACTCTGATGACCATGCATTATGGGTATCACCTGCCAGCACTACGACCTTCTTGTTCAATGCTTTTAAAGTGTTATATAGAATTTCTCGTTCAACATAATAACCATCCCAAGCATCTAAATTATAAGGTGCAACAGTGGTTAAACGTGCCTTTTCAATTGCTGTCAATGTTGGATCGCCCTGTAGAACACGCATTTTCAGTTGCACTAACTCCATAATCATCGTATTGATTTGATTTAAAACCTCTTGAGTTGCATTTCCACTTAGAACAGCGCTCAACGGTACCAATAATTCAGCAGGGATTAATATCTTACCCATCAACACTTGCTGACCCAATACATTCCAAGTTGCCTTGGATTGAGCCAACTTTTGCTGTAACCATTCACGTTGGGTATACCCCATCAAGGTTCGATTCTGATTGGTTAAGTCAGTCTGAAAACGTTGAAAATCCATACCAGAAGCGGTGATATAATCGGTATATTCCAGTTGCTTATCTCTGGCAAGGATACGGGTATCTAACATGGTCAATTGCACCAGTGAACCAAAGTCAAACTGGCGATAAATATTGAGATGATCATTTGCGGAAATAGGACGAATCGGCATCCACTCAAAGTATGCTTGTAATGCTGCAAGTTTACGGTCAAGGAAAGCCCCTTCACTGGCTTGGTGATTTTCAGCACCTTCTCGCCATGTATCATTTGCCAACTCGTGATCATCCCAAATCACAATAAATGGATGACGGTGATGCAGTGTTTGTAAATCTTTGTCTTTACGATATAACGCATAGCGTTTGCGATAATCATCTAATTTAATAATTTCTTTATTATTGTCCGTAGGCAAAGTACGCCCTAACTTCACTGCATCTTCGGTTGCATATCCATCTTGACCATATTCATAAATATAGTCACCCAAATGAATCACCACATCCACGTCTTGTTTAGCCATTTCACGGTAAACATAGAAGTAACCTGCTGGATAATTCGCGCAAGAACATACAGCAAAACTGACTTTGCTGGGGTTGATTGGTAGCGTTTTGGTTTGTCCAACTGGTGAAACTTTATTGCCAAAGCTAAAACGATAGAAATAGCGTTGATCTGGTTTTAAATTTATTACATCAACTTTTACGGTAAAATCTTGTGCTTTTGCAGTGGTGACTTTGTCTGTTTTAATGATTTGCTTAAATTGATCATCCAAAGCAATTTCCCAAGTCACTTGCAAACGTGCGCTGGTATCATTCGGCGTCAAACGTGTCCATAAGATCACGCGATCTTGCAAAGGGTCTCCACTGGCCACCCCATGTTCAAAATTTACTTGTAGTGTTGTTGACTCACGATCTGAACTGTCATTACATCCTGTAAAACCCGCTGATAAAGACAGTGCCCCGAAACCAAATAAGCTTTTTTGGATAAGTTCCCGTCGTGTAATTTTGGCTGTCATACTTTACTCCTTAAACTATGGCTAGATTACAAAAAATTATTTATCTAAATATTGGATAAAACTTAAAATTATTTATTATCAATGATCCCATTAGTTAGATTAATTCACTGAATGAATACAGATTAATTGAGGATTGTATTTCTAGTTTTTTCTAAAAAAATATTTATCTTTGTATTCCTCTCCTTTTTCAATCTCATCTATCAATTTCTATAGATTCTTTAGTTTTTAGATCAGTTAATTCTATTCATTTCAATAGATTGTAAAAAATTTTCCATTTTTTAACTAACAAATATTCCTAACTTTTCCTAAAATATAGAATCTAAAAATTTGAGTATTGACATTTCCCCGATAATTCATTGACATATTACGACAGTTCTATAAATTTATGTTTTCAAATTATTTGATTTTCCTCAACGAAGATATTTCAGAGGTGTAATTTATTTTTATTTTAAAAATTAATGCTAATAAATTTTTTAAACTAATTAATCTCGCTTTAAATATGTAATATAAAACAATTTGATGCACTAGATAAAAAGAGCTATAGATTAATGTGCAATAAAACTCTCTTTAAATTTACAGGTATGGTTCATACAGACCGTTTCAATCATGTGATCTCTAAATCTTTTTTAACTTCTGTTTTGAATACGTTTATTCGATAATCAAATTTAATAGTAAAGCTTAATTAGTCATTATTGCTTTCAAAATTCAGCAAAATGGCATGCTCATCAATGAGCATGCCATGCAACATTATGCAATTTTAATAATCGGTTTGAGTGTAATACCCTTATGACTATCTATCGCAGCTTGATTGATTTCATCAAATGCATAGAATTTTACAAGTTGGTCAAATGGAAATTTCCCTTGTTGATATAAGCGGACTAACTCAGGGATAAATTTCTTGGGCGAACCACTCCCCTCAACGACACCTAAAATAGTTTTCCCACCCAATAACAGATCATTTACATCAAATTGTGCAGTTGTGCCTAATTGAGGTGCACCTACTACGGCGATTTTACCTAAAATCCCCAGCGCATCAACACCTTGTTTTAATATCTCAGGTCGCCCAGTAGATTCCAATGCAAAGTTGGCTCCACCATCGGTAATCTCTTTAATCACCGCCACAGGATCTTGAGTTTTACTATTGATCACATGAGTTGCACCCAATTTTTTTGCCAGCTCCAAACGAGATTCAACAATATCAACAGCGATAATGATCGAAGCACCACACACTTTTGCCGCAAGCAAAGCACTCAGACCAACAGCGCCGGCACCCCAAGTCACAAAACTACTGGCTGGTGTCACTTTTAAAGCATTTATACATGCACCCGCACCTGTTTGAATACCACAACCTAATGGTCCTAATAGTTCGATTGGTACATCTTTGGTCACTTTAACCGTGTTATTTTCACGACTTAAAGCATAGGTTGCAAAGGAGGATTGGGCAAAAAAATGATCATTAACCACGCCATGATCATGGGTACAAAGTGCATGATTCCCTTCTGAATCTGCCCCACTAAAATTTCGTCCAAAAAACTCTGAACAATAGGCAGGATTTCCAGTATTACATTGGCTACATTTTCCACAATACCCGTAACTTAAAACCACATGATCGCCCACTTGAAGCTCTGTTACATTAGGACCGATCGCCTCGATAATTCCTGACCCTTCATGTCCAAGAACAGCAGGCAGCGGAACCGGGTAATATTGATCACGTACAATCAAATCGGTGTGACACATTCCTGTAGCAACTACTTTTACCAATACTTCATCATCTTGAGGCTGACGTATTTTTAAAGTTTGCAGCTCAAAGTCAGCACCTTTACATGGGGTCACTGCGGCAATAATATCTTTTAATTCACTCATGGTTTAACGTCCTGTAATAATTTATTTAATTGTTTAAAAAGGATAATGTGGCGCTTGAGCCTGTACAGTAATCCATTGCCACTGGGTAAATTCATCGGCATTGGCAGGGCCGCCAATACGCGTACCATTACCTGATGAACCAAAACCACCAAATGGATTGACCGTTTCATCATTTACAGTTTGATCGTTGATATGTAGCAAGCCCACTTTAAGCTGCGCACCGAGTTGCATACCACGTCCTACATTGGAGGTAATAATGCCTGCTGAAAGCCCATAATCGCCATCATTGGCTAATTCAATGACCTGTTCATCTGAGCTAAACGGGATCAACACCGCAACAGGACCAAAAATCTCCTCACTAAAAATCGAATTGTTTGCAGTCACATCGGTCAGTACAGTCGGTTGAAAAAATACCCCATCGGCATGTCCACCGATTTCCAATGTTGCGCCTTCATTAACCGCAGCACTGACCAATTGTTCTACACGTTGTGCTTGTTTGGCATTGATCAATGGCCCAATGGTGACATTCTTGTCACAAGGATTCCCCACCACAAAATTCTGCACTTTTTCAATTACACGCTGTTTGACCTGTTGATAAATTTTTTGGTGAATCAAAATCTTACCTGAGGTCATACAAATTTGCCCCGAATGTAAAAATGCACCCCATGCAATATTTTCTGCAGCCAACTCAATATCCGCATCATCCAAAATAATCAATGAGTTCTTGCCACCCAGTTCTAGGGAAACTTTCTTTAAGGTCTTTGCCGCATTCGCCCCTACAATCCGTCCAACTTGAGTTGATCCTGTAAATTGAATACTGGCAATATTTTTATCCAAAGTCAGTGCTTCACCAACTTCTGCCCCACCTGGCAATACATGTAGTAGTCCCTTGGGCAATCCTGCAAGTTCAAAAATCCGTGCAATCACATAGCCACTGCACACTGCTGTACGCTCATCAGGTTTTAACACCACCGCATTACCAAAGGCCAAAGCAGGAGCCACAGCACGTAAAGCTAAGTACAGTGGAAAGTTAAATGGAGAAATGACCCCAACAACACCTAAGGGCAAGCGTTTCGCTATACTTAATTTGCCATTTTGCGTAGGTAATAATGTGCCCTGTTCAGTTGCAGGTGACGCGATACAATGCTTAAGCACTTGAATCGCTATGCTTACTTCAAAGCCCGCTTTCAGTTGTAACGAGCCACTTTCCTTAACCAGCCACTCAATCACTTCCGCTTGATTTTCTGTCAGTAAAACAGTAGCTCGCTCAAACACTGCCTGACGCTCTTGATAGTTTAAAGCCCACCATTGTTGTTGGGCGGCTTTGGCTTGTTGTGCAGCACTCACCACATCAGCGGCAGTCGCATAACCGATTTCACCAAGCACTTGACCTGTTGCAACCTCAATCACACTGTAGCTATCTTGGGCAGACTGCCATGAACCGTTAAATAATTTTTTATCCCAAAGCTGTTTTGTGAATATAGACATGATGACCTCTTCAAAATTTATTTAGACAATTGCTTTACTGTTCTAACTGCATCCTTGTAAAAATGACGCAATCAATGTGTTACACCTGCTTTAAATTAAAAAATGTAAAAAACACGAAAATTCAGACCGTAATCCTTCCTAAATCCGCTTTCCGTTCGTGTGTCTGAAAGCAACTGCGCACTTAATTGAGTTTTTGCATTCAGCATTTGCTGAAACTCCAATCGCACTTGTTGCTTTTCCATATTCTGATCCAGTTTGATTCCATCCAATTGTTGTTCACCCCCATAATTTGCGGCATAACCGAGGGCGATTCTCTGTTTAGAATTCAAGTCATAACGTAAGTTAAATTGAGTTTGATAGCTGGTCGCTTGTGAAAGTGTTTGATCGCCCTTTCCCGCTTCATCGTTGTCTCCATACCAAATCACATCTTGATAAAGTTCAAAAGCAAGCTTGCCATATAGTGGCTGTACCCATGCCAGTTGAAGATCATACTTAAATCGATTTTCGCCTAAATTCACCGCATCATTTCGATCATATTGCCCAACTGGCAGATAAATAAATGGGGTAAATGCCAGATAACGACCCGATGAACCTTGTTCAGGTTGATTAATTAGCCAAAATGCAGAAGCAATCACTGGATCTGCAAAACCTGAGGCATTGTTTAAATCAGTATCGCCAATTTGCGTATGCCGTACTGTTCCAAACGGTAAAATTATTTGAGGCGTTGCACGTAAACCAGCGATGTCGGTGTAATGAATTAAGCGCGCGATACCGATATCCGATTTAGATTCAGCTCTGGTTTTTTCACCATTTTGGTAATAACCCTCCATTTGACTATGTTGATAATAGAACACACCTGCATTGGTGCCTTTTGGCAACGCGGTATAATCCCCCACGTTTACGTCAATCGCATGGCTATACTGTACAAACATGCCACTCAACATAAGAAGCAGGCTATTTTTATTGCTAAAACACATCATCTATTCCCTTTAGTTTCAAGCATCCTTTTCACTACTCATTGCACTTGTTTAAATTTTGAATCAAAAATCAATCGATTTATCCATGACGAATCGACCATCTACTACACTTAATAAATCGATTGATAGATTTGTTTTAATCAAATATGAGCCATAGAATATTTGCAGTTAGCGTGCCAATATTTTTATAATTAATAATCATATACTTAAAATAATATTACCTTTCCAATGTCCAATAAATGGACAGCATTGAGAATACACTGTCCAATCAATGGACAATCACTGGAAGCCTAAAACAAGGATGAGGGTTAGCGATGTTGACGAGTAGATGAAATATTCTCTAAACAATTAAATATGGCGTTTGTTGAACTGGCCGTGAACGATAAAGCGAAATTATGTTAATAAGACAAAAATTAAAATATAAGTTATTAAAAACATAATATATGACTAATCCTTAAATTTACTATTTTAATAAATCGTAAGATCAGAACATGAAAGCTATAACGAAGACTGCCATGAATTTGAGTAAATAAATCCAAATTATTAAATATAATTAAAAATTCAATTAAATTTGTCTTAATACAAGGTTTTATGTTTTAATCTCTATGTTCTTCATTCAATAACAATAATTGGACTCAGTATGACGAAACCTAAATTTTTACATGAATTACCAATTGAACAGTTAAAACAGATGTCTCAACAAGACATAAAGCAAACAATAAAAGCAGAACAGCTTTATTTTCGGCATAGGCCTAAAAAGATCTATTACCTTGCGGTAAATGGAGCTAAAAGCAAAAATGGTGGATTAGTTAAAGCGAGTGCATTGGTAGGAAGCTTCTTAGAGAATGGTGATGAGATTATCCATAGCCCTAACAACTCTGTAGCTATAAATATCTTTATCGGTAATAAGGCCCCAGAAGGCTTTTTGTACCAAGAAGGTGTTAATCATGGCTAAAGGTTTTGCAATTCATAACTCTATGACAAATCATGGAGGAATCATCCAAGCAACACAACAACGAACATCCCAAATGGGAAACCTATTTCTACGTGCTGGAGATGGTCACTTTTGCCCTAAGTGCAAATGTTGGTCTGAAATTGTTAAAAGCCATGATCATATTATTATGGATGGCAAAGCTGTTGCTTATGTTGATGACTTATTGACTTGTGGAGCTAAAATTTTACCTAAACAAGATCATGTTGTTGGAATAAGTCAAGGGGAAAACTATAGTAAGAATACAAATTCATCAAGCTTTTTAGCTCAAGGCTTAACTCTATATTCAGGTCAATATCAGTTAGTAAATAATTCAAATAATCAACCTTATAGCAATGTAAAATACATTGTTATCTATGCTGATGGTCATACTATTGAAGGTGTCACTGATGAAAATGGCATGACAGAAAAACTAGAACTTACAGAAAAAGCAGAAGATATTGAAATTAAACTTTTTGAGGCTGATTCATGGTAGATCGATATCAGACTACAACAACCAAAATTGCAAAAGTAGAAATTGTAAAATTAAAATCACCTATCCGCCTTATTATTTATGGTGGATCAAGGAAATCAAGTGATAATTCAGCATTTTTACATGCATCTAAAAACGTAATTAAAGATTATAAAAATGATTTACCTGTCAAAAGCTTTTTTATAAATAATGGTTCTAGGTCGGTGATTAGTGCATTAGAAACTCAAGAAAATAATACTGTTCAATCTCTTGATCTGTTTTGTCATGGCGATTCTGATGGACTTTACTATATTCTAGGCGCATCTTTAGATAAGACAATAACTCGCGAAGGGGTATTCAAGGGGAAGTTAGCGGCCAATATTTATAAAACTGTAATGATGGCTATTTGGCGAGGCTATGACTTTGATGGTAATCGAATTAAAAATCAAGCTGCTATTTCGAGCCTAAAACTTAGCGTATTTACAGAGCAGTCTAAAATTGAAATTCATGGCTGTAATACAGGTCGTGGTGACGATTGCTTTGCTTCTGAGCTATCATCCCAGCTATATAAGGCTGGGAAAAAACAAGGTGTTGTTATAGCACATGCTACATCGGCTAATCCAAATATTGATGGCACAACTACAGCCTCAGAGCAAGATTATCGACATGGTACTCGAATTATCTATTACAGAGGTAAAGCAGTTAAAACTGTAACAAATTCGGGGCGTATCACCGCAAATACTATAAAGGAAGCACTAGGTGGATAAATGTTAGGTTTAGAACTATCAGAAGCTCAATATTGGATTAATGTTTATGGCATTATTTTTTCTATATTAGTTATATCTCTGTCAATTAATTTTACCTTTTTTATTAACGACAAAATCAATAGATTCCTCTCAATCTTGATCTGTACTGCAATTATCACTCGTATCATAAATAGAGTCTTTGCTATTTCCTATATAGGTTTGATGGAACAAGAGCCATTATTGACTTTTATTTTCAAAGGAACAGATAAAAATATTTTTTCTGGAATGATTCCATTTGGTATCTCTTTAATTGCCTTAATCATCTTAATTGGACGATTAATCTATAACAGAAGAAAGAATATTTAACCTAACAAAAAACAATAGGGAGGCTAAATGGAAAGTTACGATTATTATATTACTGTTTATTCTGTAATTCTCACATTATTCATCGCTTCATTAAGTCTTAACTCTATTTTCTTTATAAAAGATAAAATTAATAAAGTACTCTCTTTTTTTGTCTTTACAGGTGTATATTCTTTAATTTTAAGTTACTTTTTTGAAAAATCTTCAATTGGTTATACACAACAAGAACTTTTACCAACGTTTATTTATAAAGGATATAATTCTCATATATTCCAAGGGAATACATATTTATTAATAACTTTAGTCCTTTTCATTCTATTAATTATAAGACTATTAATTAATAGAAAAACCCACATGGACAAGTAAAGGATAGAGCGTCTTGAATTTTTCAGGCTCTCTTTCAACTGAATTTATAAAAAAAGCTTTAGTATGGTGAAGTCGTGGAAAATTATGAATACTGGATTAACGTTTATTCTGCTGTTTTTTCAATATTAATTATATCTTTAAGCTTAAATTCTATTTTTTTTATAAAAGATAAAATTAATAAAGTTCTCTCTTTTTTTGTATTTACAGGTCTATATTCTTTAATTTTAAGCTACTTTTTTGGAAAAGCATTTATTGGTTACACTCAACAAGAATTGCCTTTTAAATTCATTTTTGAAGGCTATAGGGCTCACATCTTTCATGGAAATATATACCTATTAATAACTTTAGTCCTTTTCATTCTTTTAATTATAAGACTATTAATTAATAGAAAAAACGCACATCGACAAGTAAAGGATAGAGCATCTTGAATTTTTCAGGCTGTATTTCAGCTGAATCTATAAAAAATGCACTAGAGGACTGAATAAAAAATTACAATTAATTGCCAATATATTTATATATCGTTGTTCTTGAAATGTTTAAGCGTTTCGCTGTCCTTGCGATATTGCCATTTTCTTCTTGTAACACCTGCACAATCATTTGCTTGGTCAAGCTATTTAAGTTTTTATTTTCATCTAATATCAGTTGCTCACTTTGTTCATTAATCGCTAAATCAGCTTCAGGTAAATATAAATGATTTAAAATTTCACTGTCTTTAAACGCTGCGGATAGCTTCACCACATGAATTAATTCACGAATATTTCCTTCCCATGTGTGCCTATTAAATTGTTGTTCTACATGGCTTGACCATTGCGCTATGCCGAATTGATCCAGAACATGATGTAAAATGACCTGTTTATCTTGACGTAAGCGTAAGGGTTGTAAATGTACCTGAAAACCGCAAATACGATAATATAAATCACGGCGGAATGACTGCTGTTGTATTTTATTTTTTAAATCCTGATGTGTTGCACATAACAGTTTAAATGCTGACTTGATCGGTTTACGTCCTCCAACCCGATAGAACTGCTGATCTTGTAACACTCTTAAAATTTTCACTTGTAAATGTAAAGGCAAATCACCAATCTCATCGAGAAAGAGTATGCCTTGATCTGCCAGTTCAATTAAGCCTTTTTCGCCTTGCCGTTTAGCACCTGTAAAAGCGCCGCCTTCATAACCAAATAATTCTGCTTCAAGCAAATGATCTGGTATTGCACCACAATTAATTGAAATAAAAGGCAAATCCACATCAAGCCTCTGATGTAGCTGCTGAGCAAAATGATCCTTACCTGTACCTGTTTCTCCGGTAATCAATACAGGAATATCGGCTTTTAATGCTTTTAGCGCCTGATCAAGCAAATGCTGTGTCGTGAATTTGCTTGTTTTATGCTGCAACTGCCCATTCACACTACGTAGCTGGGCATAAAAAAATGCATGGTCAAAACTTTGAATTAAAAAACAATCACTCGAATTTAATGGATTCAAATGCTCAGTGAGTAAAAAATGATCCATTGGTTGCTGCAACAATTGCTCAATAGAGCAATTCAGCAATTTCAACGCCATTTGGTTGGCTTTGAGGATTTTTCCTGATTGATCCAGTACCATCATGCCCGTATAGGCATTGTCCAGCAAATCTTTGGAATGTTGAAAATAAAGGACCCGTTGATCAGGTTGTAGCGCTGCCTGAATAATCTTATTTTCCAAAATATAACTTTGGTAAAGTAAGTGACGCAACCAATTGCTCGCCAAAAGCCCTTGTGGTGAAGTGATATCTAAAGCGCCGAGCACATCACCACAGCCATTGAATATCGGAACCGATGCACAAGAATAATTTGAAAATTCGTCCAGATAATGTTGATGCCCTGTCATGATCATAGGCTGTTTAGACATCACACTACATGTCGGTGCAATCGCACCAAACACAGAGGGCTCAATAATACGACCCGTGCATAAATAATGATATTGGTCATCTAAATCAGGATTGTGACGTTCAGCAATAATTTTAAGCTGATGATTAATTAAGAAAACGATAACATCCTGTTGCCCAAATAAGCGCCAGACATCATTTAATACACCTTCAGCCAATGCGGCTAATTTTATATCGCCCTGTGAAAGGTCAGCGACAGGAAACTCGTGTAAGTCAGTGATTTTGGAGAAAGGACTTAAGCCCGAATTTTTTGCACTTTCCCAAAGCTGTAAAATAGGTGAATCTCGTTGCACAATCTCTGGTAGTTCTCCAGTATTGTAAAAGTTATATTTGATATTTTGCCAAGAAAATTCAGATAACCCATCCATAAGCCTATTCCAAATCCAGCAGTTGCTTTCGATCATCCCTTTGATGATCCTAATATAAAATCACCCTCTCTAGAATATGACAAGGGCTAAATACAATTAAATATGTAGCGCAAAATCTGCACAATCACAAAATCCCACACTGAGGTTTAAAATAAATATTGATGTAAATCACTTACGTTACACATTGCATACTGTCTTTAAATGCAGTCTAGACTTCATTCTTAAATGTTATTTTTCAATCTAAATAAAATGAAATCAAACAATATGTTTAATCAATGAAATCATAAATGGCGCAAATAACACCATGATAACCCCGGAAATAATCATGGATAGACTGGCAATCACCCCTTCCAACTCATGACGTTGTCTTGCTCGCGCAATCCCCATCGCATGAGCAGCATTTCCTAAAGCAGCGCCTTGTGCAATACGATTTTTATAACGCATCCATAACAGTAAAAAATCACCAAATAACATTCCTATTAAGCCAGTTATGACCGTAAACAAGGGAATTAAACTGATTGAACCACCAATCTTTTCAGTCAACTCCAAAGCAAATGGAATAGAAATCGAACGTGCCAAAAGACTATTTTTCAAAATTTCATCGAAATTGAACATACTTGCCAATAGCCAGCTGCTTAAGATCCCCACCAGCATAGACACACTAGAACTGACGATTAAAACGAAAAAATACTGTTTGACGATCACTCTATAACGAAATACAGGAATCGCAAATGCCACTGTAATTGGTCCTAACATGGCAACCAAATATTGGGTGTATAGGTAATAGTCTTGAAAGCGATGCTGAAATATAAAGATCAAAATAATACTGAGACTCGGTACCATAATAATCGGAGAAAAATATATTTTCTGGGTAAAAACAAATAAGTGCTTTGCCACGAAGTAACACAGTACCGTCCACAGCAAGTAAAAAATCCCCCACAACTCCGTCATTCCACATCATCCTGTTGCAAGAATATTTTCACCATCAACACAGAGCTTGCCATCACCAAAGCGGTACTGAGTAAAATCACCAGAAATATTTTCCAACCACTGATCAAAAGCAATTGCTGATACTGAATCACACCGACCACTGGCGGAATAAAAAACAGCAACAGCTCCCCCAACAGAATATCTGCACCTTGACTCACCTTTTCCAAGTTGAGCCATTGCATTTGCAATAAAATCAGCAATATAAAAAAACCTAAAACACCTGATGCAATGGGTAAATTCAACAGTTTTTGCAACATATATGCAAAACCCCAAATCGCTATAATCGAGCTGATTTGGTAGCTCGCGCGCTTGATGGTGGTTAACTCAGATATTGTATAAAACACTGTCATTTACATCCGTATATTCATCATGACTCAAGGTAAATTTAACGGTACATACCTTTTTCAACTTAAAATTGAGTGATATATCCGTAGTTTGCAGTGCATTAAAGAAAAAAATAGCTACAAAAGTAGCCGATAAAAATATAACAGTTTAGCCATTTTTTAAAAATCTGTTATATTTTTTCTCCTCATTTTCTGTACCTACAGCCAATCTAAATTATGGTGCAAGATCATAGGGTCTGTTGAAAGGTCGGCGATAATTGCGACAACGCAAGCCATTTATGAAATATCAACAAACCCTAACCATTATTTCTAAGTAGGTAGTTTTTATGGAACGATCTATTGTTTTTTCCAAACTTAATCATGACGGTCATGGGTCTATAGCGATCCAATGCCTCAAGCAACGATGGGGCATGCAATGAGTCTCGGATTAACTGCACTAGAACTGGCAAGAATTCAGTTTGCTTTCACTGTGTCTTTTCACATTATTTTCCCTGCAACCTCTATTGGTTTAGCTTGTTTCCTTGCACTGCTGGAATGGAAATGGTTGCGTACACAAAACCCTGTTTACAAAGACCTATTCAAATACTGGATTAAGATTTTTGCTGTTGCATTTGCTATGGGTGTTGTTTCAGGCATTGTCATGGCCTACCAGTTTGGTACCAACTGGAGTGAGTTCTCGCGTATCTCAGGGAGTGTGACGGGGCCATTACTCACCTATGAGGTTTTAAGCGCATTTTTCTTAGAAGCTGGCTTCTTAGGAATTATGCTTTTTGGTTGGGGCCGAGTCACCGCAAAAGCACATTTTTTTGCCACACTCATGGTCGCTATTGGAACCTGTATTTCAATGTTCTGGATTTTATCCTCCAACAGTTGGATGCAAACACCACAAGGTTTTGCAATTGAAAATGGCATCATTGTCCCGACGGACTGGTGGGCAATTGTATTTAACCCATCGTTCCCCTATCGCTTTGCACATATGGCAACTGCTGCATTTTTAGTTTCCTCATTATTGGTTGTAGGCACAGCTGGCTGGCATCTGCTTAAAGGACGCCGTGATGAATTAATTAAAAAATCATTTTCTATGGGTTTATGGATGGTGCTGGTAACCTCTTGTTTACAAGTGGTTATTGGCGACAACCATGGTTTAAACACCTTAAAACACCAACCTGCGAAATTGGCAGCAATTGAAGGACACTGGGAAACCAACCGTGATCACGCGATGCCACTTCTGCTGTTTGCAACACCAGACATGCAACAAGAAAAAAATACGACTGAATTTGGTATTCCCTATTTAGGCAGTTTAATTCTAACCCACTCATTAGATGGCGAAGTTACTGGATTAAAGGATTTTTCAGCTGAAGATCGCCCAAATGTAGCTATCGTATTTTGGAGTTTCCGTGTCATGGTAGGTCTTGGCATGTTAATGGTATTGCTATCCTTAACAGCCTTATGGCTACGCAAAAAGAATCGGCTATACGAGTCTACATGGTTTCATAAATTCGCCATTGTGATGGGTCCAACGGGTTATATCGCTTTACTCGCAGGTTGGGTTACTACGGAAGTGGGAAGACAGCCCTGGGTGGTTTATGGCGTATTACGTACCAAAGATGCTTTATCACATACTGTAACAGCTGACCAAGTGGGGCTGAGCCTGATCATTTTTGTACTGGTCTATACCGTGGTATTTGGTGCAGGGATTTATTATATGTTCAGACTCATGAAATCTGGACCTGAGTTTTTAACGCGTTTAGATCATGAAATAACCGGTTTAGGGCATTTTAAAACCCCATTACGACCACTCAGTGCTGTGGATGATCCAATAGATGGACAGCAACCGCCGCTAGATCAAAATAAGGAGAAACATCATGATTGATCTCGCTTTAATATGGGTCGGCATTATCGGTTTAGGTGTACTGATTTATGTGGTGATGGATGGCTTTGATTTAGGTATTGGAATTCTCTTTCCATTTATTCCAGACCGGCAAGAGCGTGATGTCATGATGAATACGGTCGCCCCTGTCTGGGATGGTAACGAAACATGGATGGTGCTTGGCGGTGCGGGATTATTTGCAGCCTTTCCGCTGGTCTATTCTACTGTACTCTCTGCTTTATACCTTCCCATTATCTTTATGGTGGTCGCATTGATTTTCCGTGGTGTTGCCTTCGAGTTCCGCTTTAAAGCAACTCGAACCAAATACTTATGGGATCAAGCCTTTATTTGGGGATCAATCTTATCTAGCTTTTTCCAAGGGGTTATCCTTGGTGCATATATCCAAGGTATTCAAACCACTGCGGGTATTTATAGTGGCGGTGTATGGGATTGGTTTACCCCTTTTTCACTTTTCACTGGTTTAGGTGTTGTGGTCATGTATGCCACTTTAGGTTGTGGCTGGTTGATTTTAAAAACGGAAGCGCGTTTACAAGACATCATGTATACGCTAATGCCAAAGCTGTTAATCACGTTAATGATTATTTTTGCTGCCGTCAGTATCTATACCCCGATCACACATCCTGAAATTGCCCAGCGCTGGTTTGCATCACCAAACCTTATCTATTTCAGCCCTGTGCCTATTTTAGTTGTACTCTTTTCTGGTTTAATTTTACATGCCTGTAAGCAACGACATGAGATCAAACCTTTTGTTTATACGCTGGCATTGGTTTTTCTGGCATTTACTGGATTTGTAATTAGTTTATGGCCAAACATCATTCCACCTTCAGTTTCAATTTGGCAAGCCGCTGCACCAGAATCAAGTCTTAAATTTACCTTGGTCGGTGCGGCAATTCTGATCCCAATTATTATCGCTTATACCTTCTTGTCTTATTGGGTTTTCCGAGACAAAGTCCGTATTGGTGATGAAGGCTATCATTGATCAAGGAGTTTTAGATGAACAAATACATCAAACAACTCAACCCAGCAACATGGTTTATTTTGTTGTGGTGTTTCGGTTTTGCAGCATTGGCTTTAATTGCGGGTTTGTTTAGATTAATGCTTAGTTTTGCCTATTAGGCATATACCTATTGATGATCTGACTAGCGAAGAAAAGATAAGCATTTAACTATGCTTATCCTTATTTATAGTCAAACCACCTAAATATTTATACAACTGATTTGCATCAAGTCATTGATCAGAAATGAAACTTAAGTATTTGTATAAACTTTTAGAAACTGCTGGTTATCAATTCACTTTTTGTGCTTTTGAAGCATAGATACTTATCCTACCGTGGGGCGACAAGGATGTCGCAGTTGAGCGGGGGTATATGAGCAAAAATAAAGCACTGCTTTGTTTGCAGCGCAAGAGCCCTGTTAAACGGAAGATTTTTGTCCCTTTTTATCTCTAAAAAGAGAGGCATCGCCTACGCAAAGATATTTAAACTTTGAATGTAAGGTGTGGCATTGCAAGCTTTTAGAATCAAACAACTTATTTTCTCCATATAATTGATTTAATTAAAATATTAATTAAGAGAAATTATATTCTTGTGTCTCAGTTTTTACAGGTTAACTATACTTGGACTCTTAAATATCCTGACTGCTAAAGATGATGTCCCTTATTTTTAATAGGGGCATCACTCGATTTATCGGATTAAGCAAAAATTAGAATTTAAAGGTATAGGTTGTGATAAAACGATTTTCCACAAAATCCTTGCCTGGCATATTTCCAACACCATATTTAATATCAGCATCAATATAGCGCCACTCTACCCCAAGACCTTTTAACCATCCTTCTGGAACAGTATAGTTTACAATCAAATTTTTCTCGGTTTCTTTATTATCCTTAAAACCAGCCCGATAAATGTCACTACCATTTAAATAACGCAAAGTTAACTTTAAGCCCGGTAGACCATGATCTTTAAAGTCATAACTATATAAGGCATGCCAAGTAAACTCTTTCGCTTTATAAAAAGCAATTGCAGACCAAGTCTGTAAATATCCTTGCGGAACATAACCATTTAAAAGTGGAATATTGTCCTCACCGAAATGCTTTTGCACGCCCGCTAAAAAGGTATTTGGGCCATGTTGTGCACTCGCTTGTAACCCTAGAGATTGAACATCGATGTTTCCAAAATAAGCATCGCCATCCTCTTTATAATTAAAATAGCGCGCATCTACTTTTAGCTTGGGCTCATTGACTTTTTCTGTATAAACCGCATTGAAATAGTGTTGTTGATAAATATCTTCCAACTGACCAAACCAGTATGAACCTGTGAAGTTAGGGGTAAGCTTATAGTCTAAGCCTATAAAATTTAAACCATCACTTCTTTTATTGGGATCTGTTGAGTTACCTAAAGTGAACTTTCTATATTCATCATCATCTCGGGCATTCACATGGGTAAAACGGCCTGCGGAAAGTTTTAAATTTTGAATGTCTTGACTTTCTAACATTGCTCCTGCATAAGTCGTCACCAATTGCCGAGAATCATCAATAAATAAAACCGGTGTTTTTGGGAAAAGCTCACCGACTTTAAGTTCTGTATTTTGGTATTTAACTTTTAAGGTTGCACCTAATTTTAAATAATCTCGTGCTTGTTGAGCTTCGTCTTGATCATATTTAAAAACGGTATCTAAGCGCTCATCATAACGGTCATTTAAACGTAATGCATATTGGAAACCAAAATCTAAACCCACTTGCAAGGGTGTGTCGCTATAACCCGACTCAAAACGTCCAGATGCAGCCTGCGACCAACTCCCCAGATCATTCGTGGTATCTTCGAAGTCGCGCTCAATATAGAAATTACGTAAATAAATACTGGTTTTACTCTCTTCTAAAAACTCAGCATAAGCAGTATCTATACTCAAACATCCAAACAATGTATAAAGTGCAACTCGTTGAGTTCTATAAAGCAAATCTGGCTTTAACATGGGAAATCCTTTCCTGAATATTTGAAATTCTTGTTGTGTAAGTTCTAAGGTGATCTTTGTCTTATCCTCAAGACAAAGACTTTTGTACTCCCTTAAAATACAAATAAATTCAAACCAATATGATTAAGGGAATTCATCACCACGATCAATTATCGGAATTATTAATGTAATTTTCCATGTACAAAGCGGTATATATTTATACCTTTTACATCATAGCAATGATATTTTAAAATAGATTAATGATTTCCACGTAGTAAACATCTATTAAGAAATTGAATTATAATAATTTATTAATTAATCAACTGCGTATTGAGATTACCATTATCAACAGGTAATTTCATCATAACAATTTTCCCCTTTGCTGAGATAAATATACCTTTTAAGTATTTAAAGATACCGAATTCAGTCTAGATAAGGCTATAACATTCAATTAAGGTATATAGAAGGATTCATCAACGAAGCAATATCAGGAGTGATGCTGGCTCAACTCATAACATCTCTTAAAAGTGATAACGTGATCCAGCATTATGGCAAGATTAAGGAGATAGCCATGACAGCCAATAATATTAGAATTTTCGAGACGGAAGAAGTACAGAATTTCATTAATCTACTCAGTGGACTTGAGCAAGAAGGTGGAAATCCTCGCACTAAGCAAATCGTTCATCGGGTGGTTTCTGACTTATTTAAGACCATTGAAGATTTAGAAATTTCTTCTGATGAATATTGGGCTGCAGTTGCATATTTAAACCAATTAGGCACCAGCCATGAAGCAGGCTTACTTTCTCCTGGTTTAGGCTTTGACCACTTCCTTGATATGCGTATGGATGCAATTGATGCTGCTTTGGGTATTGAGAACCCAACCCCGCGTACCATTGAAGGCCCACTTTATGTCGCAGGTGCCCCTGTTGCACAAGGTTTTGCCCGTATGGATGATGGCAGTGATCCAAATGGTCATACCCTGATTTTACACGGCACGATTTACGCGGCAGATGGCCAACCACTGCCAAATGCACAAGTAGAGATCTGGCATGCCAATACCAAAGGTTTCTATTCCCACTTTGATCCAACTGGCGAACAACAGCCTTTTAACATGCGTCGCACCATTATGACAGATGCTCAAGGTCAATATCGTGTACAAACCATTCTGCCTGCAGGTTATGGCTGTCCACCAGATGGCCCAACTCAACAATTATTGAATCAGTTAGGCCGCCATGGTAATCGCCCTGCACATATTCATTTCTTTGTAACAGCAGAAGGCCATCGCAAATTAACTACGCAAATTAACGTAGCTGGTGACCCATACACTTATGATGACTTCGCCTATGCAACACGTGAAGGTCTTGTGATTGACGCAATCGAACATACTGATGCAGCGACGATTCAAGCCAACGGTGTTGAAGGCCCATTTGCTGAAATGGTATTTGACCTCAAACTCAGTCACCTCGTAGATGGTGTTGATAACAATGTGGTTGACCGCCCTCGCCTACAAGCTTAATACAGCTAAAAGTCATATTGTGAATCTTGAAATCAGGCTAGCTGTAACGGTTTAGCCTGTTTTACTTTATGGAAAAGATATTTAAATGGATATTCATACTTTTGATGCAGCGACTAATCATGTTTTAGCCGCACTTCCTGAATACACGATACCATTGGCTCGGCTACGAGCCATTCTACAGGCAGGCCAATTTCCGACAGTGACAGTGATTGGTAAATATAATCATGGTAAAAGCCGACTGTTAAATGAGCTTATTGGTCAAGATATTTTCTCAGTAGCGGATAAACGAGAAACGGTAGCTCTCTCCGAACATCTGCAACATCATATCCGTTGGTTAGATGCACCAGGTTTAGATGCTGATGTGGCGACAATCGATGATCAACTTGCTCAAGATGCAATGTGGAATAAAGCCGATATTCGCCTAATGGTCCATTCAGTACGTGAGGGTGAGTTTGATCCTTATGAATTACATTTATTCCAGCAATTCGAGCAAGATGCAAAGCAAACTCAACGTCAAAGCTTACTGTTGCTTACCCAAATTGACCAAATTCCAGATCAAACCGTTTTAGCGCAGATTATCGATAGCATTCAAAATCAAGCACCAACTGCAACTGTACTACCTGTATCAGCTACACGGCACCGTCAAGGGATCGAAAATTCCAAACCTATACTGGTACAACGCAGTGGTATCCCCGAACTACAACACATACTTCATCAGATGCTTGAGCAAGTCCCCGCAATACGTCAATTTGAAAAAAAGCAGATCATTGTTGATCTAAAAATGCGCTTATCCCAGCAGCTAGAAAACATTCAAAGTAACATTCAGCAACTGACAGCAAGCTTACAGCAACAACGCCAAAATTTTGAGCGTGATCTCAATCAAATATTAGATAAAGTGCGTCAAGATTTACAGCCGGTCCTACAGATCTCTGGGCAGGATAATTCGCTAGAACCAGATTCTTTTGCCAATATGTATAAAGTGACCGCAGGCAAACGTGATCGTAACCGTATTCAAGTGGCTTATTCTCGTGCCTGTATCGAGATCAATAGCCATTTGGTGCGCTATGGTGTGATTGGTTTACCAGATACGCAAAAAAGTAATGTCCGTAGTCTAGATACGGTCATGGTTGCGGTGATGGGGGTCTCGGTCAAACTGCGTAAAGATCTCAATCTTATTTTTATCGAAGAATCAGGTCGTGAACGTTTACGTAGTGAATTTGCCCATTATTTTGAATTGTCTTCTGATCGAATGGAGTTGCAACAACAATTACTTAACTTTCAGCAGCAACAGCAGCTCATCATACAAGCCCAGCAGGCATCAACCACTTTGGAGCTGGTATAATGACCGTCCATGATTCCCATGATTCGATTCAGACACTGATTGCGAGCACCCAAGCTTTTGATCAGCAGGAATCCGACATCATGCTACATTTAAATAAGATGCACACTTGGCATCAGCAACTGGCAATCAATCTCAATAAACAACGTATCAATCCGATTGGACTGACATCACATAGTCAGATTGCCCAAGACATTGCAACACTCAATTCGCAGCTTGAAAGTTATCTCAGCCATTGGGAAACACAATTAGAGACACTACATGCCGCCCAATCCATCGCAGATCATTTTGACGACAAGATTATTTTGCTGATTTTCGGAAAATTCAATGCTGGTAAAAGTTCATTCTGTAACGTATTGGCAGAGTGTTTTCATAGGCGTCAGGAAAGCATTGAATATTTTTATCTCGACTCAGGTGAAATTATTAAAAGTCAGGAGCGTTTTAAAGAAGGTGCCACAGAAACCACCACACGCTTACAAGGTGTTTGCTTAGCGGACAATCTCATTTTGCTGGATACTCCA
Organism: Acinetobacter legionensis; assembly: GCF_048552295.1. Taxonomy (NCBI): domain Bacteria; kingdom Pseudomonadati; phylum Pseudomonadota; class Gammaproteobacteria; order Moraxellales; family Moraxellaceae; genus Acinetobacter; species Acinetobacter legionensis. Next base: position 3,932 of record NZ_JBIMCW010000038.1, on the reverse strand, counting down.
GGACTCCATTCAGTTACGCCTGAAAATGCCGCATTAACTCAACGCTTTATGGATAGTGCAGATGGTGTCCTTTGGCTAAGTAGTTCCTCCTCACCCGGTCAGGTCAAAGAGTTAGCGGCTTTGGGGCAGGAATTACGTAGACATAAACCGTTATTGCCAGTGCTTACACGCAGTGATTATTTTGAAGAAGATGAAGTCGATGGTAATATTTGCCAAATTCTATGCAATAAAACGTCTGACCAACGTTATCTGCAAGAAACCGATGTTTATACTCGTGCTATTGACCAACTGATCGCAATGCAAGTTGATCCTGTACTGTTACAATCACCAATTTCAACCTCCTCTCAGATGTTGAAAAATGCGGATTTCAATGATCAGGCCATGCAAAATGCAGGTTTTAATCGTTTATTTGACGCACTTCTACATTTAATCCAACCTGCTCTGGCTTATAAACAGCGTAAACCAGCGGAAGCCTTGTTACATCATTTACAAGAGCAAATTCTAGCCCCCTTACAACTTGAGGTTGTACCACAACTACATCAATTACAACAGCAGCTAAGCAATGCCGTGAGCGCTTTAGCACAACATAAACAACAAATCATTACGCAAACATGGCGCAGTATGATTGCATCTCTGCCAAGCTTATTAGAGCGACATTCCGAACAGCAAGCATTGGATGAATTATATAGTGAACTGACCCAACAGGCTCAACAGCTTCTATCACAACATATTGCTAATACTTTATCGGATTATCAACTGCAATATCCCCCTCTCAGTCCGTTACAGTTTGCTGAGCATCTGGCTTATGAAGTGATTTATGCCGATGATGCAACCGAGATCTTAGCCATTGGCCATGACCGTTTATATAGCGAGATCTCACATAGTTTGTGGCAAAAGCTTGATCTATATAGCGATGAAGTTATCGCACAATGCCAAGAACTGCTAAGCAATCTTCAAGAGCAAATTGCCACCATCCAGCAAGGCTTAATCAATGACGAACAGGAACTGCAATACATTGCGAATTCATTAAGAATGCAAGGATAAACACCGAAAATGTCATTTTAAAATCATTAACTCAATAGATCTCATTCATAAATCAAAAAAATGATCATGTTGAGTGAATCATATTGATATTGAAAGTCCCTTCTCCCGTTGGGAGAAGGCGAGGATGAAGGGATTTTATATTGATCTCAGCTCAAACATATACTCGATTAATCCCCATCCAGTTGAAGTGGAATCCCTTCTTCTTCAAAGACCTGTCGAATACACTCTAAAATCTTGGGTAAATAAGGACTTTGATCCATATTTCTCACAGCTAATGAAATAGGACTATAGGCCTCTATATCCAAAATCGGAATATAGACCAGATTTTTCATGCCTATTTCACTGGCGCTTTCAGGAATAATGCATATCCCCTCCCCAGATGAAACCAAGCCCAAAGCCATATGGATTTCTCGAACTTCAACCATATCTTTCGGTACCAAGCCTAATTCGGTAAAAATGGATTGAATCAAGGTTGAAAAATTAGGCTTTTGTGTGGCTGGATAAGAAAAAATAGGTTCATTGATAATTTGCGATAAATAAATACCTTTATCAATATAACTGGTTAAATGATGATTTTTATGCGCGGCTAATTTTAATTTCTCTTTGTATAATAAAATGCGCTTAATCGATGGATCACTAATTCTTAAACGACCAAAGCCTAAATCTATTTTACCGAGTTTGAGTGCTTCGATTTGATCCTTGGTACTGTATTCAATCAGCTCAACCTGAATATCAGGGTTATTTTGACGAAATAAATAAATTACCTGAGGCAATAACGCATACAGCAATGAACTGACATAACCAATACGGACAATTGTATTCATTGAACTAATACGCTTCGCCATAGAGGTGGCTTGTGCAGTATGGGTCAAAATTTGTACCGCATGTTGGTAAAAGAATTGTCCTGCTTCAGTTGTTCTTACTGGACGTGTGCCACGCTCAAATAAAAGAATACCGAGTTCTTCTTCTAACTTTTGAATCTGACGACTCAATGGCGGTTGAGCAATACATAATTTCTCTGCAGCTTTGGTAATACTCTGCTCTTCGACCACTGTAACGAAATAACGAAGATATCTTAATTCCATCTCTCTAAATCCCTTTTATATACCTTTTAAGTATCTAAAAATACCAAAATCGGCCTAGTTAAAGATATTACATTAAATTAGGGTATATAAATAGATTGATACTTAAGAAATAACCACGATGTACAAGTCCATAGAAACGCTGTTAATCGAAATTCCAACGATACGCCCTCACAAGATGGCCGTTGCGACAATGCAAACCCAAACCTTGGTCCTGATTAAAATCACGACTGAAGATGGTTTAATTGGCTGGGGTGAAGCGACCACAATTGGCGGTTTAGGTTATGGCGAAGAAAGTCCTGAAAGTGTAAAGACCAATATCCAAACCTATTTTGCGCCATTGTTAAAAACACTGTCTGGTGCCAATATTGCCCAAACAATGCAAGTGATCCATCGGAATATCAACGGTAATCGTTTTGCGAAATGTGCTGTTCAAACTGCATTATTAGATATTCAAGCGCAACGTTTAGGTCAACCCCTGAGTGAGATTCTCGGCGGTCGCTTACGTGACAGTATTCCTGTGCTTTGGGTTTTGGCGTCGGGCAATACCGAAAAAGACATTGCCGAAGCAGAAAAAATGATTGCGTTAAAACGCCACAATGTCTTTAAGTTAAAAATCGGTTCACGTCCTGTTGAACAAGATGTTGAGCATGTATTGGCAATCAAAAAAGCCTTGGGTGCAGACATCTCAATTCGTGTAGACGTTAACCGTGCTTGGTCTGAACTGAATGCAATTAAAGGGATTCAAATGCTTCAAGATGGTGGCGTTGACCTGATTGAACAGCCTTGCGCAATTCATAATATTGATGCTATGCAACGTCTTAGCCGTAAGTTTGATATCGCGATCATGGCAGATGAGTCGTTAACTGGTCCACAAAGTGCTTATAACTTGGCAAAAACCAATGCAGCCTCTGTTTTTGCGGTAAAAGTTGCGCAATCTGGTGGTCTGATTGAAGCATGCGAAGTCGGTAAAATCGCCAATCTGGCAGGTATTGATCTTTATGGTGGCACTATGCTTGAAGGTCCTGTTGGAACAATTGCCTCAGCACATGCCTTCTCTACATTTAGCAATCTCGCAGCAGGAACTGAATTATTTGGCCCACTGCTACTGACTGAAGAAATTTTAAAAACACCGCTTCAATATGGCAATTTTGAGCTCAAAATTCCAACTGGTCCGGGGCTCGGTATTGAACTAGATGAAGACAAAATCGACAACCTACGTCGTCAATAATTCAAGGAGCTGACATGCTTTTCCAAGTACGAATGGATGTACACATCCCCCTCGATATGCCCGTCGAAAAAGCCAATGAAATTAAAGCAATTGAAAAGGCTTATTCACAAGATTTACAACGTCAAGGGAAATGGCGTCATATCTGGCGTATTACAGGCCAATACTCAAACACCAGTATTTTTGATGTAGAGAGCAATGAAGAACTCCACAATATTTTACAGGGATTGCCTTTATATCCTTATATGAATATCGAAGTGACTGCTTTAAACCGTCATCCGTCTTCAATTCGAGAAGATGACCATTAAGCAGCGGGTGTAAATTCATTGACCAAATAACTGTGAGATAAGTTCTTTCTCACAGTTTTTTAAGTTTCTATACATGTCTATCTTTGCTAATACGGCATGTATAGAAATTTAAAAACATGGATAAAAGGTTCGTCTTATGATTGATAAAAGTAAGCTCTCGTTGTCTGAGGTTCTATCTCAAATCAAAGATGGTGCAACCATTATGATTGGTGGCTTTGGAACAGCAGGACAGCCCGCAGAGCTGATCGATGGGCTGATTGAACTTGGCGT
>NZ_JBIMCW010000037.1:0-36622 GCF_048552295.1 Acinetobacter legionensis | reverse complement strand
GTGCCATAAAATACTCCATATATTGATGTTTATAACATCATTTGGGGAGCAAAATATCACTTATAAGTGTTGTTCAAATTTCCTGATCCACCTCTAATATTATAGAAAATAAAGAGATGTTTAAGCTTGTAGTTATTGTGCTAAATTAGATTTAATGTATAGATTTTTACTTATTAATATTTTAAGTATATAATTTAATTATGTTTTTTGAAATGAGACCCACATATAATCCGACATGCATAAGCGGAATTTGAGCTCTGAGATCGGCATATTAATCTTTATGTTATTTGAACAATAATTAAATTAATTTTAACTTTTAACTTTATTAATCTATCAAATGAAATGTATTTATTTATGTTTTAAATGTAATAATAATTTAATTCCAATGTCTAAACATAATCTAAAGTAAAAACAATTTGATAGTGTGGTTTTGTGCTGTTAATTAGGGTCATTATTGAACACTTATTCGTCACATGTGATTATGTAAATGCTTTCACACTTCTTGTGTAAAAGTTAATAAATAATGCATATCACTGGACATAATATGAATATTTTAACAAAACTAACGCTAACTGTATTGTTAGGTACAGGATATATCGCGACTGCACAAGCTGCTGTTACTGGTCAAGTTGATGTCAAGCTGAATGTTTCAACAGGTTGTTCTGTTGAAGGTTCTGAAGTTGCTGGAGCTATGAACCAATTTGGTAGTTTGGATTTTGGTAAAACTTCTGGTACTTGGACCAACGTTCTAACTGCTCAGGTTGCTTCAGCAGGTACAGGTAGTCACCTCGCTGTAAAATGTGACAGTACAGATCCTGTTGCGTTTACTGTTGCAATTGATGGTGGTCAGCGTGCTGATCGTAGTCTTAAACATACCACTGCTGCAGACGTGGTTAGCTATAACGTCTATCGTGATGCAGCACGTACCAATCTCTACGCAATCAATACACCTCAAGCTTTCACAGCTGCGAGTGGTGAATCTCAAGAAGTCCCAATCTTTGGTGCAATTGCTGCAAACAGTGGAACTGCAAAAGCACAGGGTGACTATAAAGACACTTTGTTGGTAACAGTTAATTTCTAATCAGTATACGTAACAGTAAACAGGTTTGTTGTTGAACAAGCCTGTTTTAAGGAGGAACGTATGCACCTGTTACTTAAACAAAGCGTTGGATTGCTACTTTGTAGCCTTTTTTCGTCACTCTGTAGTGCTGGGCAGTTAGCCGCTAAGTTAAATATCCAACTTGAATTAGAGCCATCCTGCAAGATTAACAATCAGTCTGTAAATAACGAAACAACTGGCTTGAATTTTGGTCAGTTAGATTTCGGGGAAACTACTGCTGCATTTAATCGTGTGATTGAGACGAGTTTAAGTAATGCTTCTGCATCGGGTTTGACCATTCAATGTCCTGGCAATTCTCCGATAAAAGTTACTTTTGGTGCAGGACAGAATGACAGCAAGGTTCCAGCCCCTTTTAGTGCAAATTATTTCCGTGCTATCAGTAATGGTACCGATTTCCTTGCCTACAACATCTTATATGGCACTGCTCGGGAAGCATTAAAACCGAATCAAACCATCACTTTGACCAACAATGGTCAGCCACAGACGCTTAATATCATAGGTCAAACTGTTAATAATGGTCGGTCAGTCTCGCTTGGACAATATACCGACACTATTCCAATTACCATTGAATTTTAAAGAACAAAATCATGAAAAAAATAGGTTTAAGTGTTCTGCTTATGTTGGCTGGGCCGTGCGTATTTGCTGGAACAACAGCGAATTTTAAAGTGCAGGCAACCATTGAAAATGGCTGCAAACTCAGCAATGTTGAGCAGCGACTTAATTTTGGTCGTCATCCTGTTGTGGGACAGGGAAAGTTAACTGGGTCAGTCGTCAATACTGCACAAAGCTGGAATATCCAGTGCACTGCACGGTTACCAGTAAAGGTCATGTTGAATGGTGGAGATCACTTCTCAAATAATTCTCGACGGATGAAACATGCGCAACAGAATGAATTTGTGTCCTATCAGCTTTATCAGAACAGTAATTTGCAGAATGAATATACCAGTGGGAATAGTTACTCACTGACGTCAACCACTACATCGAATACTCTACTGGGTTTTTCAGTTTATGGTGTTGCAGATTTGAATAATAACAATCAACCACGATCAGCAGGCCTTTATAAAGATACGGTCGCAATTACGATTACATGGTGATTCTATGAGCTTAAATAAAATGAACATATGGTCGGGCAGGACTTTCTTTGCAGCCGCAATATTGATGATGACCTCACCTGTATTCGCACAGGCTACTTTTTTAATCTGGCCAATTTACCCTAAAATTGAAGAAAACGAAAAAGCCACTGCGGTATGGCTACAAAATACTGGTAACTCTGATGCCATGGTACAGATTCGGGTATTTAAATGGGATCAGAATCATCAGCAAGATGCTTTTGAGGAGCAAACTGAGATTATCCCAAGTCCGCCGGTGGCAAAGGTCAAAGCCGGTGAAAAGCATATGTTGCGTTTAACTCGGGCAACCTCAGTACCAGATACAAAAGAACTTGCCTATCGAATTATTGTTGATGAACTGCCGATCAAGCTCAATCCAGAAAACGATAAAGAAGCCTCGACAGTCAGTTTTCAGATGCGTTATTCAATTCCCTTGTTTAGCTATGGCAAAGGACTTGGCAGTGGCTTGACTGAGCTTTCACAAAAAACCAATGCGAAAAATCCTTTGGCTAAACCGATATTAAGCTGGTGGGTCAAAAATAATGAACAGGGGAAACCTGAACTTTATATTCAAAATACCGGTTCAAAATTTTCACGACTTTCAGGAATTAAATTGACTCCAACTTCAGAACAAATGGCTTTTGGCAAAACTGCCTTTGGTTATGTGTTGGCAAACAGCACCATGAAGTTTGATCTGGACAGCAAGATACTCAACAGCCTAAGTGGTCAAACAAGCTTGTATGGAATCGACAGTTCAGGGGTACAACAGGAGTTGATTGAGATTAAAAAACAAGGAGGGAGATAAATGGGTTATTTATCTGGTTTAAATTCACCTTCTTTTTTATGCAAAAGCCTGACCTTTATATTGATCTCGAATATCCCAATGTTGAGCTGCAATGTGTATGCAAATGGCTTACCTCCACCACCGAGAGATGTTTCAGAAGTGAATAGCTTATTTAAGCTCTATCTGGACTTGGTGATCAATCAATATTCGACGCGACAAGTGATCCCCGTCATTGTCAAAGGAGATCATTATTTTATCCAGCAATCAAAACTGGATGAATTACAGATTAAGCTACCTGCAGATGCCCTACAGCAACAGACCGAAAAAAACCTGACTGATCTGGATGTATTTACTCTAGGCTTTTCGGGCAAGGCCTTGGATTGGGTCAGCCTCAATCAGATTCCCGAATTGAAGTATGAATATAATTCAGCACAACAGTATTTTAGTCTAGATCTTCCAGCCAGCTGGATGCCGGTGCAAATACGTGGATTAGACTCCTGGTATCAACCTGAAACAGCACAGTCGGGTATTGGTTTATTAAATAACTATGACTTTTATACCTACCGCCCAGAGAATGGTGGCTATAGCAGTACGCTATTTACAGAACAACGCTTTTTCTCACCTTATGGGGTACTGAGAAACTCTGGGGTCTATAGCAAAACAGATTTTAATTCTGTTGGAAAAGACTCAAATCAAAATAATGATGGCTACCGTCGCTATGACACCACTTGGCAATATGATGACCCAGTCAGGGTATTTTCATTTTTAGCGGGTGATGTAATTACCGGAAGTAAAAACGCCTGGGGAAGTTCAGTGCGTTTAGGTGGATTACAACTCCAGCGTAATTTTGGTACTCGCCCAGATTTGATTACTTATCCTTTACCGCAGTTTAAAGGACAAGCGACCTTACCAAGCACCGTAGATTTATTGATCAATGGACAGAAAGCCAATTCAACCGATGTACAGTCAGGCCCCTTTATTCTTAATAATGTTCCGTTTATCAATGGTAAAGGCGAGGCGGTGATTGTCACCACGGACAGCGTGGGTCGTCAGGTGGCCACCTCAGTGCCATTTTATATTTCGAATACTTTGCTTAAACCTGGATTATTGGATTATTCGGTGTCGATGGGGCAAATCCGCGAAGATTATGGAATCAAAAACTTTTCATACGGCAAGTTTGTTGGTTCAGCGGATGCACGTTATGGGATCAATGATTGGCTCACCGCTGAAGGGCGGGTTGAACTTTCAGATTCAATTCAGTTGGCTGGACTGGGTTCAGTACTCAAGCTGAATCAGTTTGGTGTGTTAAGTGGTTCGGCAACTCAAAGCTGGGCAGACCGTGAATTTAATCGGATCAATAGTCAAAACATGAAGGGAAATCAATACACTTTAGGTTATAGTTATAACCAAAAACGTTTTGGATTGAGTCTCAATCATACTCAACGCGATCAGGATTATTATGATCTTTCACGTTTGCAATACAGCAATTTAATTTCAGCCAACAGTCATAAAAGTTTGGTTGCTAATACTTATTTTGCGACGGATAAGTCAGGTACTTTTGGGGTGGCCTATATCCAGACTAAGAATCGAGATATCAAAAATAAACTAATGAACCTGTCTTGGGCACCGGTATTACCCTCCTATCTGCGTGGTGCGACAGTGTCGTTAAGTGCCAATCGGGATTTTATAGAAAAAGACTGGAGTGCTGCATTTCAGTTGTCGGTTCCTTTTTCCAAAAGCAGATCCACAGCCAGTTTAGGCTATAGTCAGCAATCTAACGGCGATTATGGTTATATCAACTATAACCGTAGTGCACCGTTGGACGGAGGGGTTGGTGTAGATTTAACTCGACGCTTTAATGAAAAAAGTGATGATTTTAATCAAGCACGAATAAGCTACCGTAACCAATATTTTAATACCGATATCGGCATGTCGGGTAGCAATGACTATAACTATTGGTTTGGACTGTCAGGTTCAGTGGTGTTGATGTCAGGCAATGTCTTTGCTGCCAATCGATTGGGTGAGTCTTTTGCCTTGATTGATACTAACAAAGTTGCAGATGTTCCTGTGCATTATGAAAACAGCCTTGTGGGGCGGAGTAATGCCAAGGGTTATGTTTTTGTACCGTCAGTGACCCCGTATTACGCAGCCAAATACAGCATCAACCCGATAGATTTACCTTCTAACTTTAATGCAACTCAAGTTGAAAATCGGATTGCGGCAAAACGCGGTTCAGGTGTAGTGATTGGTTTCCCAATTAAACAATCTTATGCGGCAAATGTGTCTTTAGTACAAAGCAATGGGCAAGCAATTCCAGTGGGTGCAATGGTACATCGTGCAGATCAAGCATCGAGTTATGTGGGGATGGATGGGATTGCTTATCTTGAAGATCTAGGTGCAGAAAATAGCATTCGGGTGCAACTGCCAGATCAGCGCATATGTGAAGCAAACTTTTCATTGGATTTAAAACAAGCACAGCAACAAATTGCAGTGATTAAATCAGTTGTCTGCCATGAGGTGGCTAAACCATGATTATGTTAAAAAAAATAATACCAGCAGGTCTATTATTCTCTGGATTAATATTGATTAATGCTCAGAGTCAGGCAGGTTGTAGTGTTAATTCGAGTGGCAATGTGTCCATTGGTAAAGTGCCTTCAATTACTCTGGCAGAAAGTGGAGTTCAATCTTCGGAATTCAGTGCAGGTTTAGGTTGTACCTCTTATTTAACTTTATTTACTAATAGTTATATGTATTACAGAGTAGATTATTTACCCGTAAACTTTATTAATAGTGTCACTGGTGAACGAATTACAGTCAAATATTTTGATGCTCAAAATAATGCAATTAGCGAAGGCCAAGGAAGAAATATAGGAGGGTGGAGGCTCATTGATTTATTTTCTGGTCCCAGTGGTACGGTACAATTTAGGGCAGTAATTGATCCAGGACAGAACGTATCACCTGGAATATATAAATCGGAAAAGTCATTTAGAGTAAAGTGGTGGTATTCCGTGCCGGCTTTAGGTTTAGGGCCTATAACAACATATTTTAATAGTACAGGGCTTTGGAGGGTGTTAGTCTTAGGACCTATTGGAGGTTATGGGAATGGTGATGATGCATCAATAGATTTGAATCTAGAAGTTTTACCCGATTGCCGAATTACTAACAATGATGTCAATTTCGGAACGGCTGCTTTTGCGACAGCCTTTGAGCCTGTTCAAACTTCAATGGGAGTACGCTGTTCTGTAAAAACGCCTTATAATGTGGGATTAAACAATGGGTTATATCCACAAAGTGGTAATCAACGTGCGATGAAGGCGGTCAATAGCAATAACTTTCTACGTTATGAAATATATAAAAATTCAACTACTGATCGTTGGGGCAGCAACGGAGCTGAGAAATGGTCAAGCAGTAATGCAACCACAAATGCTGGTATTTATGATGCAAAAACTCAACAGGGTTATACCTTCACAACAAAAATCCTTGAAAATAATCCTGACAATTTACCGGCTGATAAATACAGTGATACTGTGACTGTACAGGTTGAATTCTAGTAATACTGATAATGACATCATGATAAAAAATTATGATGTCATAAAAATAAACATATAAATAAATTATAAGACTTAATGTAAATCATAAATTTATCTTTAATATAAATTACCGTTCATCGTTTTTCTTAATTGAAAGTATTATTTTAAATTTTTTGTTTGTAAACATTTTGTTTTTTGAAGTGAGAATATAGAGTGTTTTATAAATTTAAAATTTAAAATGTAAAAGAAAAAATTCAAATTAAGATATTATTTTTTTATACGCTTGTATTTTTATTTATTTTTATGGGTGTGTTATTTGAAACGTTTGTAGTGTTTAAAACATAAATATAATTTTCAACAGGTGTTTTTTTTGTGAATTAAATATTATAATATTTTTTTTAAATGAAAAGGTTATCTGTTGTGCGTGTCTATGCATATTGTAGAGTTGACAATATATCTATAAATAAAAATATTTGTGTTGATTTTATTTCAAATGCGGGTTATGAAATACCAGTTAAGAGAATCATTGTGGAAGAAGTAGAAGTTGGTATATCATTAAAGCACAGAAATAAATTTATTAATTTAGTTAATTATTCTATGGAAAGTGGAGATATATTATTAGTCAATGGAATTGATTCATTAGGTGGGAATTTTAATGAAGTTTTTTCAAGTGCTAATTTAATATTTAAAAAAAAAATTAAATTAATTTGTTTAGAGTTTTCAAAGAACGAAATCTCAGGAGACCTTAAGAAATTTTTTATACACTTTTTGAAGCTATGTGCTGATTTTGAAGGAAAAGCTAATATTTCAAAAAAAAGTGTCCTCAATAAAGCAAAAAAGCGTGTTGGTCGTCCTGAAATTTTAAGCGATAAACAAAAAAAAGAAGCTTTGGAGAATTTTAAAAAAGGTCACAGCATTTATTCAATCGCTAAGCATTATTCAGTTACTCGAACTGTAATCCAACGCTTAATACTAAAATCCTCTGATGTCATTAATAGTGACGACCAATAGATGAGGAATAAAAAACTTGATAAGAATCATATAAGCAGGTTTGCAATTGCTCAAAAAAAAACTGATGTTAAGAAAACAATTATTGTGCAATTGGTTTATGTGTTACGACAAGCAAATCATAAAAAAGCAAAAAATTTGATCAGTCAGTATAGTATTGAAATTAAGTCGCTAAATGGTTTGGTCAACTATAGAGTTCAAGGAATTAAGCATGGAGGAAAAACCATTATATTTTTATATGGATCAAGTCTATATGTTGTGGATTTAACAAAATCATTATTTAAATAGATTTTATAATTTTTTAATGCAGGTATGGGTTTTTGCTATTAACTTTATAAGTTTAATAGTAAGTTAAATGATTGAGTTAAATCAAAAATATACATCTATTTATATTTTTAAGTTATGTTTTTAATTTTTTTAATGTTGGTTATTTGAAAGTATGGCGATGGTAATTAATATATTATGCAAATAAAAATTTTTATAAAAAATAGAATTTTATAGTATTATTTTATGCTAATTTACTCATGTAAATAATATGATTGATTTAAATAGTATAAATAACAAGTATTTAATTTTGTTTTTTAATTAATGTTTTGATCTAAGAGACTATTTTTTTTGAATTATGTGATCTTAAAAAACATTCAATTAAAATTATTTATAAAGAGAGAATTTATATGTGATTTTATTAAGAGAAATTATAAATTTATTTTAAGGAAGCCGATATCGAAGAATTTGGGAAATATCAAAAAAATGTTAGATACTTCCCAAATCGCAATAGTAAATCGATAAATAAATAAACTGTGTTAATTTAAAAATCTTAATTTAAAGTGGGCATTGAAAATTGTTTATTTTCACGGATGTTCGCAGAAGGCCAGCGTTGAGTAATCGTTTTTCTGCGTGTATAAAAACGGACACCATCTGGACCATATGCATATAAATCACCAAATAGTGAGCGCTTCCACCCCCCAAAACTATGATAAGCGACAGGTACAGGCAAAGGAACATTGATGCCAACCATCCCCACTTTAATATGATCAGAGAAATAACGTGCTGCTTCTCCATCACGAGTATAGATACATGTACCATTACCATATTCGTGATTATCAATCAGATCCATAGCTTCTTGCATAGTCTCTACCCGCATGATTTGTAAGACTGGACCAAAAATTTCCTGCTGATAACTATGCATGTTTGGTGTAACTTGATCAATTAAGGTCGGTCCCACAAAGAAGCCATTTTTATAGTCACCAACGGTTGCTTGTCTACCATCCACGACAATTTTTGCACCTTGTTGCTCAGCACTGTCGATAAAACCAACCACTTTAGCTTTATGGTCTGCTGTAATTACAGGCCCAAAATCATTATTTTTATTGGAAAAATGTCCAAATTTTAATTTACTGATTTCATTTTGAAGTTTTGTAATCACGGTATCCGCAATCTCATCACCGACTGCAACAGCAACAGAAAGTGCCATACAACGTTCACCTGATGAACCAAAAGCTGCACCAAGTAGAGAATTAACCACATTATCTACATCAGCATCTGGCATGATAATCGCGTGATTTTTTGCACCACCTAAAGCTTGACAACGTTTACCCGCAGCTGTTGCCGTTTTATAAATATATTCAGCGATTGGAGTTGAGCCGACAAAGCTTATGGCTTGGATACGTGGATCGTTTAAAAGTGTATCTACAGCAACTTTATCCCCATTGACCAAATTGAAGACACCATCGGGAAGACCTGCTTCTTTTAATAATTGTGCGATATATAATGTTGAGGATGGATCACGCTCGGATGGTTTTAAAATAAAGCAGTTACCACAGACAATTGCCATTGGGAACATCCAAAGCGGCACCATCACTGGGAAGTTAAAAGGGGTAATCCCTGCAACGACACCTAAAGGCTGAAATTCACTCCAAGAGTCAATATTGGGGCCTACATTTTTTGAAAATTCACCTTTTAAAAACTCAGGGGCACCACAAGCATATTCAACATTTTCTATACCGCGCTGTAATTCTCCTGCAGCATCATGACAAATTTTTCCGTGCTCTAAACCAATTAGCTCACAGATTTTATCTGCATTCTTTTCAAGTAACTCTTTAAACTTAAACATGACTCGCGCACGTTTGATGACGGGTGTGTCGCGCCATGCAGGAAATGCATTTTCTGCTGCTACTATTGCTTCAAGTACCGTTTTTTGGCTAGCAATGGCAACTTCGGAATTTGATTCACCTGTTGCTGGGTTAAATACTTTTTGAGTGCGGCTTGCTTCAGTTGAGAGTTGTCCATTAATGAAATGCCCGATGGTATTCATTGATATCTCCTTGTTTATTTTCGTTGAAAAATTAAGACCATAATTGTTGATAAAGTTTTACGATTTCTTCTTTCGTCGGTAGACGAGGGTTATTACTGGGTGAGCCTGAAGCAAGTGCCTGTTCTGCCATAGTATTTACAACTTCATCAAAATATCTTTTATCTGCACCAAAAGCTTCCAAGGTTGGCACTTGCAGTGATGAATTAATGTCTTTTAATGCTTCAATTAACTTAGCATTGGCAGATTCAACAGAATCAGTTTGCTGCGCTGCGCCAATGGCTTTTGCGCAATCAGCATATTTTTCAGGTTCGGCCGGAATTGAATATTCGATGATCATGGGCAATAACATGGCATTCGATAAACCATGTGGGACATGGAAAAATGCGCCAATAGGTCGGCTCATGCCATGAACTAAAGCGACCGAAGCATTATTAAAAGCCACACCTGCCAATGTTGCACCAAGCATTAAAGCTTCTCTGGCACCTTTGTCACTTGGGTCTAGATAGACTTTTTTTAGATTGGGTCCAATTAAGCGCATTGCTTCCAATGCTTGGGTATCACTATATAAATTGGCTTTTTTACTGGTATAGGCTTCAATCGCATGTGTTAAGGCATCAATCCCAGTATCCGCTGTGGTACGAGCAGGCAAGCTTAAAGTAAGTTCATAATCCACAATTGCAGCGATCGGCATAAAACCAGCACCAACACAAAGCATTTTTTCATTGCTTTCATCATCGGTAATGATGGTGAATTTGGTTGCTTCGGAACCTGTCCCTGCAGTTGTTGGAACAGCAATAATCGGTAAGCCTTGTTCATTGACTTGCCGAGGAAATTTGTAATCTCTGATTTTTCCACCATAGCGACCTAAGATACCAATCGCTTTTGCGCTGTCAATTGGACTCCCACCACCAATGGCAATAATTGAATCATATTGTTTTGTTTGAATAAATTTGACTCCAGCCTCAATAGAACTTGATGTTGGTTCTGGAATAGTTTGATCAAAATAGTCTGCTTCAATATGCTCATTTTTGAGAATATTTTGAATATCAGCGATATAGCCCAATTTCACCATCATTTGATCGGTAATGATCAATGGTTTATGGCAGCCTAAGCTTTTTAAAATTTCAGGGATTTTTTTTCTAGCATTTTTTCCAACTTCAATAAATCGGGGCAATAAAATTGTATGTGACATAAGCGAACTCCATTTTAGTTTCATTCCATTTACATGCATTTTTCATTTGAAAATGATGAGTTTGCATGCTGTAGATTAGTTTTATAATACTTGTATATTGATATGTATCGTATCAATATAAATTAATATGTAAATAGGCGTTTTATGATTTTTACTAAAATAAAAATATTTATATATAAATAACAATATCTTGAGTGATTTTTTAAAGTGGAAAATATTTTTATCTAGCTTCATCATTAAAAATTGGATATACATGTATATCGATACAATATGTATCATAATAATTAAATAAATGGAGTTTAAGATGTTAGGACTATTTGGAATAGTAGTTTCTTTGATTTTGCTGATGTATTTAGCTTATAGAGGCTTTAGTGTCATTATTTTGGCGCCTGTACTTGCACTGTTTGCAGTCATTTGGAGTGGAATGACACATGAATTATTAGGATTTTATTCGCAAGTATTTATGAGTGGTTTAGGTGGTTATATTATCAAATATTTTCCACTTTTCCTTTTAGGTGCAGTCTTCGGAAAGCTCATGGACGATAGTGGTTCGGCCCGTACGATTGCAATTTTTTTTGTTGAACGTTTAGGGCATCACCGCGCGATGTTATCGATCGTTATTTCCTGTGCGATATTAACTTATGGTGGTGTTTCACTTTTTGTAGTGGGTTTTGCAGTATTTCCCATTGCTTCGGCATTATTTAAAGAGTTGGGTATTCCTAAACGATTCATTCCAGCTGCAATTATGCTTGGTGCATTAACCTTTACCATGACTGCTTTACCTGGAACTCCCGCGATTCAAAACGCAATCCCAATGCCGTATTTTAAAACGGATCTATATGCGGCTCCTGTTCTTGGCATCATTGCATCAATTTTTATGTTAATTACGGGGATGTGGTGGCTAAATAGAAGAGTCAAGCATTCAATAAAACAAGGTGAAGGGTATGGTAATCACATCGAAAATCATAAAGAAATTTTAACCCACTCAGATCCGAGTTTGCTGATTGCAATGATCCCGATTGTATTGGTTATTTTATCTAATTTAATGTTATCTAAAGTAATTTTTCCAAATATGGATACTTCATATTTGGCAACTGCTCAATTTGGTAATACAAGTTTGAATTCAGTGATTGGCCTTTGGTCTATTATTACGGCATTGGTCATCGCATGTATTGCCATTATTGGTCTAAATTGGAAGCGAATTAACGATATTCGAGACAGCATTCAAAATGGTGTTTCTTCTTCTTTTTTACCGATTTTTAATACTGCCTCAGAAGTTGGATATGGGTCAGTTATTGCTTCCTTAGCTGGTTTTGTCATTTTAAAAGATTTTTTAGTCAGTTTAGCACCCAGTAATCCGCTGGTTTCAGAAGCAATTTTGGTCAATGTACTGGCTGGCATCACCGGCTCTGCTTCTGGTGGCTTGAGTATCGCATTAAATACGATGGGCGAAACCTATATGAACCTAGCGCAAGATTTTGGTATTTCACCAGAATTAATGCACAGAGTCGCTTCTATGGCTTCAGGTTCTTTAGACTCACTTCCACATAACGGTGCGGTGATTACTATTATTGCACTTTGCGGTCTTACACATAAACAGTCCTATTATGACATGTTTGTTGTCGCAGTTATTTTCCCCCTGATGGCACTGATCGGAGTGATAACGCTTGGAACATATTTTGGATCATTTTAACGACTGAATTGTTGAGACTAGATGCTTGTGCATGTTGAGTAGTTCTTATGCCTCAGTAAACTTTATAAATTATGCAACTTATACTCTTCCATAGAAATGAATATGTTGGATTTAAAAGCTTGTAATAAACTCTTTACAGTTAAAGTTTACATAGGGGATGCCAAACCTTGCGCTGCAAACCAAGCTATGCTTTTTTTGCTCATATTAGTTGAGAGGTACGTCCTGTACCTCCACATGTAGACGCGTTTAGGGGCGAATTCTAAGTCGCAACATTATAAACGATTACGTGTAATTCATTAAATTATCAGCAAGCCATTGAATAGACAGGCTAAAATAGGGATGGGTATTCAATGCTCAATTTTTTAACTAATACAACAAGTGTAATCACGAGCTCTCATCTTTTAATGGATAGAGTTTTTGATATAAGTATTTAAATCTGTGGCTGCATCTCTTAATGCATCTTGATAACTGATTAAGTCATCTAAAGATTTTCGAATGCTTGGTGCATGGGTATATAAGCAAGCAATGATTTCACCGTTGGGGTGGAGTATAGGAACTGAGCAAGCCACCATACCTGCTATAAACTCTTCATTGTCTGTACCTAAATTTGTTACGCCAATGCGCTGAATTTCAGATTCAAGCAAATTAGGATCTGTAATGGTGTTTTTTGTGTACTGTGTAATTGGGATATTTTTTAAAATATTTTTCCTTTTCTCTGCGGATAAATGGCTTAGAAAAAGCTTACCACTTGATGTACACCAAACAGGTACTGTTGAACCGACAGGTAAATATACCTGTAATGGCCAGTTCGTCTGTATACGGTCCACGTATAGCATATGATTATCTTGTAGTATGGCAATACCACAGGTTTCGCCAATCTTATTTGACAGCTTTTCTAAAATAGAAAATCGCTCAATTCTAAATTTTTCATTTTCCCAAACATTGAATAATAAGTGTTTGACTCTTCCACCCACCAACAAGCCACCGTGTAAATCTACTTTGACATAACCCTCTTTTTCTAATAATTGAATGAGTCGATGAATACTGGGTTTTGGAATATCAAGTGCTAAAGAGAGATCAAGTGGAGAAGGGGGATGTTTTGCTTCACCAATTGCTTCTAAAATCTCAAGTACTCGTGTGATCGATGAACCTTTATTTCGTTTTGTATCTTGCGTCATAAAATTTTCCAAAAGAACATGCTTCATTCATAGCAACTTGAGTTTATGAATATTATCACTTGAAAGTTGTAGATATGAAATTTTTATCAATGCTTTATCGTTGTAGATTTGGACTTCTCAATGTAAGAAATTCTACGTCAATCATTCGAGCTTTTGTGAAAAAAAGTTTTTAGATACTTTAACCAAATTCTGGTTATGGAACGCTGAGAATATTAGAATCATTAAAGGCCTATTCGGTTCAATAAGCCTTTTTAAATATTAGCGTGACTTGTTCCAGCTTAAAATTTTAAATAATCCAAACATCACCATAATCCAGATAGGAATCAAGATGACAGACTCCTTAAAGTTTTGTTTCCACATGATATATAGAATCATACTAATAAAAACTAAAACAATATAATTACTAATAGGTGAAAAAATTGAAGGGAATTTTACGGTTTTGCCTTCCAATTTCATGGCTTGCTTAAATTTTAAATGAGTAAAGCTAATAATTGCCCAGTTTAAAACCAAAGCAGCAACAGCCAAATACATCAGGTGACTTAATGCTTCTTCAGGCACAAAATAGTTCAGTAACACACAGCCAAAAATTAGAATAGAAGAAAATACCACAGCAGATATTGGAACACCTTGTTTGCTCACTTTTGCAAACATCTTCGGTGCATTGCCTTGTACTGCAAGCCCATACAGCATACGGCTATTGGCATACATACCACTGTTATATACTGAAAGTGCCGCAGTCAAAATAATAAAATTGAGTAAATGTGCTGCCCAGCCTAAGCCCAGTTGGCTGAAAATCATTACAAAGGGACTTTTATCTAAACCACCCAGATCAAGTTGATTCCATGGGATTAATGACATAATAATGGCAAGAGAAGCAATATAAAAAACTAAAATGCGGAAAATCACGCGATTGACTGCTTGTGGTATGCTTTTTTCAGGATTTTCTGCTTCAGCAGCGGTCATCCCAATCAATTCAATGCCGCCAAATGCAAACATTAAAAAGGCCAGCATATAAAACAGCCCTGAAAAACCATGTGGGAAAAATCCACCATGTTGCCATAGGTTTGCCACAGTTGCAGTTGAATCAGCACCAGCTGTGAGCAAAAGATATAAACCAAATACAATCATCGAAATCACAGCAACAACTTTGATAATGGCTAACCAAAATTCTGATTCACCATAAAATTTAACATTGCCCAGATTAAAACCAGTCACGATGACAAAGAAAAATAAAGCAGAGACCCAAGCGGGGATATGCGGCCACCAATAATGCACATATTTAGCTACCGCTGTAAGCTCAGTCATGGCGACTAAAATATACATGACCCAGTAATTCCAGCCAGATAAAAAGCCAGGAAATTTTCCCCAATATTTTTGTGAAAAATAACTGAATGAACCTGCAACAGGTTCTTCTACAATCATTTCACCCATTTGGCGCATGATTAAAAAGGCAATCAAACCGACGATGGCATAGCCTAAAATAATCGAAGGGCCAGCAGATTGGATGACTTGTGCAGAACCTAGAAATAATCCTGTACCCACAGCGCCACCCATAGCGATCAATTGGATATGACGATTTTTAAGTCCACGTTTTAATTGGGAAGATGAGCGATTCAAAATATGCTGTGCTGAATAAAAGAAGCTATTGTAATTGATTGGTTATAGATAACCTAGTTTGAAAATGATATTGCAGCTGGAATTTTAAAAGATATTGAACTCTGGAATATTAGAGCGATTTTATCAATCAATAAAGCTCATGTTGAGTACATCATATCGCTATTGAAAGAGGCTTCTCCCAACGGGAGAAGGGAGTTCCTATACAAATAGGATTCGCTCCTGATGATCATTTTTTGATGTATGGAAAAGATCTAGTATATTTTTATTTTTTTCAATTTAAAGAAATTTTCTTGCTATCTCACTTGTGTTATCTTCCTTTTAAAATGAGAAAGTAGATATTCAATTTAGGTTCGAGATTTTCAAGATATTGAGCAAAAGTTTTTCCTTCATTTTATTTAAATAATAAATGACGTATCAAAAAGACCTCAGTTTAGGTTCTTCCGCATTTTTATAAAAATAATTAGACCTACTGTTAAAAATCACCCTTTTATCAAAAAATATCTTTTTAATTTATATGGATAGAGAAACTGCGCTTATTTTAAATACCGACTTGAAATGTCATTGATCAGTGCAAAAAAGAACCTTTTAAAAAGATCAAAAAAAAACGCTTGAAAATTAATCTAAGTGGATTATTATATTTAATCTAAGTGGATTAAAAAACAATCCATTTAAATGATCAATTAAAATTAAAATGAAGTCGCCATCGTTCTAGGATCGAAGTACATGGTGTAAAGGAAAAGTACGTTATGGAAAAAATGAATAAATTAAAAGTAGGGATACTGCTGACGACGGTTATGGGTTCAATCACTTTAAGTGCTTGTAACGACAATGATGATGAGGAATATCTAACCCAACCGCCTAAAGCAGAACTGACAGATTGTATGTGGCAAAATGCGGTTTCAAGTAAGGATGGAACCGGTGGTGCCAATCCTATGAATTATGCGCTTCCAGACTCCAATGTAAATTATTGGTCGAGTGAATTTACAGTGCCAGAAGGTGCAAAAGTTTTTATCGATGGTGATTATCCTTATGCCCGTCACACTTCTCTGGTTAGCTATACAGCTAAAGGAGAACGCGTTAACTCTTTGGTAGATGTCAATATTAAACCCAATCACGGTGTGACCAATCCCTTTATTGTGGGGAATAACCGCTTAAATAAAGAAAGAGGATTTAAAGCTGAGTTGGTCTTGGGGGATCTACCTGCATTGCCTCAAGAAAATACTTTATATGCACCTAAAACAGACAGTAATGAAGTGGCGTTAATCTATCGTGTTTATGTGCCGAATAAAGGCTTTAATGAGAAAGGAGGGGTTAATTTTCCTCGCTTTAAAGTGCAGTTAGCCAATGGTGAAATCAAAACAGGTGCAGAAGTTTGTACGGTCCTTAAAGTGAAAGAAAAAGCTTTGGATAATGTGCAAACGCCTTTGAACTTAATTTTAAGTTTGTATAATAAACAGCCTTACACGGGTTTCCCTGCGCAATTGACCCCAACATGGTATACCGCCTATAACGGGCCTGCGAATATTAGTTGTATTTATAAATATAACTTAGCTCAGTGTGAAGGATTTAAAACTGAACGTAAGCTGAATCAATGGGCTACACCAGATAATGAATATACCTTTTCTGTGATTAGCCGTAAGCTCGGTAAGGTGGTTGTGGTGAAAGGTAAACTGCCACAAATCGCAGCAACTTCTGGTAACGAAACCACTTTAGGGAAAGGTGATATTCGATATTGGTCAATTTGTAGCAATGAGCTGATCTCGACAGCAACTAACTTTTGTATCTATGATGAGCAAATAAAGCATACAGACAAAAATGGCTTTTATACTCTCGTTGTATCTCTACCAGAAGATCGACCAAAGAATGCAACAGAAGAATGTGGAATTGCGTACTTGCCTTTAAGTCCACGTGGTGATGGGTATACTGGTCCAGATGCGGTGGAAAAAGGGCATAACGATGTTGGTTTCCTGATCATGAGAAATTTATTACCGTATTCAAACTTTAGTCAAGCAATCCAGAACACCAAAGTTTGGGGAGATGAAAAGACAGTCATGGGTGATTATTTACCAGACTTGAACTACAGCTCTAAAGAGGAATTTGAAGCCAAAGGTTGTTCATAGTTCATCTGTCAAAAATAAGCCAGTCGATTGGACTGGTTTATTTTTTATCATTTTTGATATAAAAAGACCTCTCTTTTTATTTTTCTCTATGGAATGTGATAAGTAATCAAACCAAAGAAAAGCTTATCGAGGCTGCGATTGTTCTCTTTTCACAGAACAATATTGAAACTTTGTCTGTACAGAAAATTAATGAAACTGCAAAAGTAGCAAATAAATCAGCTTTATATTACCACTTCAAATCTAAATGGGGATTGGTAGAAGCTGCGCTTGATCATGTCATGACACCTTATGTTACAGACAGCCTCGCGCTCTTAAATGCGATTCAACCTGAACATGTACAAGTTTCTGATGTTGTAGATGCCTTGATGAAACCGATGGTGAAGATTCTTTTACAGGAAAATGGGATTCATTATATAAAATTCTTTTCTAAGACGATTAGCGCAGGAGACGAAGGGCGGATCATTGTTGTAAAGACATTGGTACCTATTTCAGATAAAGCAGTCTCTTTATTACAACTGGCTTTACCAGATTCTGAACCTGACGCGATTGCATTAAAAGTACTTTTTACCTTCAATACGATACTCAATGTGGTCAGTGATATTGGTCTTGAACACTTTTGGCCGACCAAGGTAAAAGATCACAAACTGTTGGGTAAATACTTAAAAGACTATATTGAAGGTGGCATTCGATTCAAGGTAAATCAAAGTTATGATTGATCAATAAAATCACCAATTGAAAGCGGGGATGAATCAAATTGTAGAAGGAAGAGGATTTTATAGCGGGATATAAGACAGGGTTGAATGCCAGATGAAAATAATGCACAAATCATAAAACCCAAAAATATGGATGTTTTTAAAAGGAAAGACAATGAAAATTAAATTTTTGACGGTCTCATTGATGTTTATTTTACCATTTTCTGTTTTTGCAGCAAATGCAGCGGTAGAAAAAGCAGTCATTGAGTCAAATAATACCTATAAGAATAAATATAATTTAGATGATATGACTGAGTTTAATTATGCGCAAAAAGGCTTTATTGCCAAGCCGACGGGTCAAATTAAAAGTGAGAAAGGCAATGTTATCTGGGATTTTGATGCGTTTAATTTTTTAAACGATCAAGCTCCAAATACTGTTAATCCGAGTCTATGGCGACAAGCAAAGTTAAACAACAATGTCGGTCTTTTTAAAGTTACAGATCGAGTTTGGCAAATTCGTGGTTTCGATTTGGCAAATATGACTATTATACAGGGTGATACTGGCTGGATTATTGTTGATACATTAACTTCTAAAGAAACAGCTGAAGCTGCACTCAAATTTGCTAGACAGCATTTAGGTGAGCAAAAAATTTCAGCCATTATCTTTACCCATAGCCATATCGATCATTTTGGTGGGGCATTAGGTGTTATTTCTACCGAAGAAATTAACGCAAGAAAAACGCCAATTATAGCGCCACAAGGCTTTATGGAAGAAGCGACCAGTGAAAATGTGATGGCAGGTTCAGCCATGCTACGTCGTGCCAGTTACATGTATGGAACTTTTCTACCGAAGAATGCACAAGGGCTGGTAGATACAGGTTTAGGTAAGGCAGTTGCTGTTGGGAAAATGGGAATCCTTGAGCCTACACAACTGATTACTCAGGCGGAACAGAAAATGACCGTTGATGGTCTAGATTTTGTGTTTTATAACGTGCCGGGTTCAGAAGCGCCCGCCGAGTTAACCTTCTCTATCCCATCACTCAAACTTTATAATGGCGCGGAAATTCTTTCGCATACCATGCATAATCTTTATACCCTTCGAGGTGCTAAAGTACGAGATGCCTTAAAATGGGTGGGTTATTTAGATCAGGCAATGCAACATGCCAAAACATCGGATGTGTTGATTGCACAGCATCATTGGCCAGTATGGGGCAATGACAATATTCAAGATTTTATTAAAACGCAGCGAGATGTATATAAGTTTACCCATGACCAGACGGTGAGATATATGAACTCTGGTTTAAATGGCGCTGAAATTGCTGAGAAAATTCAGCTTCCAGCGGCACTTGATCAAAAACTATATGCTCATGGCTATTATGGAACCCTAAAGCATAATGTAAAAGCGGTATACCAATATTATATGGGATGGTTCGATGCCCATCCTTCCAATTTAGATCCATTGCCACCTAAAGCTGTTGCAAAAAAATATATTGAATTAGCAGGTGGGGAGAGCAAAGCGTTGAAAAATGCGCAAGATGCCTATGATCAAGCTGATTATAGATGGGCTGCTGAGATTTTAAAGCATATTGTGTTGAATAACCCTCAAAACCAACAAGCGAAAAACTTATTGGCAAATACTTATCGTCAATTGGGCTATGCTGCTGAGGCTTCAACTTGGCGTAATTTCTTTTTAGTCGGTGCCCAAGAGCTACAAAATAATCTACCTTTGCAAAATACATCTGATCCAAGTGACTTATTGATTCACACGCCAACAGAAAGATTTCTTGAAGCCATGGCAACCAATTTAGATGTAGAAAATTTAAAAAGTGAAAACCAGTGTCTCAATCTGGTTTTATCGGATACCAAAGAGAATTTTTCATTGTGGGTTGAAAACTCAGTCATGCAATTCAAGCGTTATGATCACAGTAGCGCTTTGGCATCGGATTGCCCAACATTAACCTTAACCAAACCCTTATATCTAAAAATGATTACAGGACAAATAGAAGGGGTAAAAGTCCTCCTTTCTAAAGACAGTAAAGTCAAAGGCAATCCACTGAAAATTGGAAAATTCTTTGCAATGTTTAAACGGCCAGATTCAATTTTCCCAATTGTGACTCGACCAAATGGCTAAAGTTACAAGGCTAGGCTCAAATAAATAGAGCCATAAGCTTAAATCAGTAGATCTAAATATAGATGGGCGAACTTATCAACTTAGTTGTCCCACTCTTATCGCATGCAATAAAAGAAATCATTTCTTGTAACGGTATTCAAAATTAAAAGTAAACTATAAGGATTTTAACCCTGTTGCTACTTTGTTAAATATTTTTTGAATTTTATAGCGTATTTTCTAGGGAGGAATTTTAATTGGAAACTTGTTTAAAAAATGTTTATTTTTATATTAATTTACTCATAAATAATAGCTTTAAGTGATATTTTTAACTAAAAGGTAGATAAAATATTGTGAAATATTTTTTATTAAAAATAAGATTTTATTAAAGATGACTTGATTGTGTCATTTTTTGAATATATTGAGTAAATATATAGGTCATGTTGATTGTATCAATATTCGATAGTTTAAGAGCTTAATCTTGATTTTATCAACCTTATATTTTTCTATAGTCAGCATAATTAAGAAACTTATTTTGTAATACCTACGGGTTGATTTTCCTTTTTGAGAGCCTATATTTACATAATGCACTTGTTACGCTGTTGTAGGTGTTGGTGAGTTCGATTAGCTTGCACTTTGTAAATATCTACAAATAGCTTAAAGCGCAGCCAAATAAGTATGACTGCGCTAGGTTTATTTATATAGCTTTCCACTGATCACGGACTTCTTCTGAGTTTTTATTCAGGATAACTTGATCACCCTTAACATCACTAATCCAAGACGTTGGAATTAAATGATGTTGACCATTCGGATCATCATCACGAGTTAATTTTAGCTGACTATCGCCTTCGAGATGATCAACTGTACCAACTTGTGTGCCACAAGATGCAATAACATTCGCGTGCTTTTTAATATCTTGAATATTGAAAGTAGTCATTTCAGCCTCTTCTTTATTAAAAATAAAACGATTTAGAGTATTTAGATTACCGTGTATTTTGGATTTATTCTTTAATTTATAATAATAGTTACAGAACAGTCTTTTAAAATAACTTAACTCACGTTATTCAATAACAACGTCACAAAATGAAATGATATTTTATCTGCTTAATGTGAGTTGTTTGGCAATTTCCTGTTTTTTTACAAAACTTAAATTTAATATATTAATTTTAAACGATAGATTAAATTTTAAAGCTTATGAAAAACTAAATTAAAATGAATCTTCAAATCCAAATAAATAAGTCCATGAAACAGGTATTAGCAGATTTTAATTCGGCAACTTTCGAATATAAAAATCAGCAGCGTATATCTGTATTTCGCCAATTAACCCTTTTATCTGAGAATTTACCCTTTCCCGCACAAGGGCAAACCTATGCACGTTGGCAGTGTTTTGCTGAAATAGCGGGAATTGATCTAAGTTTGGCAAAACTATTTGAATCACATTGTGATGCACTTAGTATCTTGTACGAATTAGGCGATTCGACAAACATACGTTCTTCAGAGATATGGGCTGTATGGGCTGCTGAAGGCGGTCCAGCGCCTCTACAGGTGGCAAATAACCATTGTACTGGAACTAAGTTATGGTGTTCTGGGGCTGCCTTTGTACAACGAGCATTAATGAGTTATAAGAATGAACAAGGTCAATCTCAGTTGTGCATGGTTCAATTAGATCAGCCTAATATTTCTATAGATTTTAGTCAGTGGCAAGCAGTGGGTATGCAACATACCCAAACAGCGAAAGTTCATTTTCACAACTGCTTAATTCGGCTTATCGGGCAACCTGATCAATATTTACAACGTCCAGGTTTCTGGCATGGTGCAGCAGGTATAGCAGCGTGTTGGTATGGAGCTGCTGCACGTTTGATGCATTTTTTACAACAGAGTTGTCAAGATAGTCCAAATTCATTTAAGTCTATGTATATGGGTGAGCTGGCTCAGCAGTTGGCAGTGACAAAAGCATTTTTTCAATATACAGCCAAACTTATAGACACACAGCCTCATGAGAATCATGAACGTGTGATTCGAATTTTGCGTGCGCAAACTGAGCAATGCTGTCAAGCTGTCATGGATTTGGCTGGTAAAGCTTTAGGGGCAAGACCATATTGTGAAGAGGGTGTTTTTGCTCAATTAATGGCTGATCTACCTGTATTTATTCGGCAAAGCCATGCCGCATTTGATGATGTGCAAATTGCTGAACGATGTTTACAGGAGCATATGTCATGGGAACTTTAAGACATCCTCTCGTTGAAGATCGGATGATTCAGGGTGAGGGCACTCAAAAGAGTCAATGGTTACAGGCATTTGAAAAACAGCCGTTGCCACCACTCGATCTTGAGCAATTTCGTTCCAAAAGGGTGGTGATAATATCCCCGCATCCTGATGATGAGATACTGGGTTGTGCTGGCTTAATGCAACAGCTTATGCAATTAGATTGCAACATTGTTGTATTGGCAGTTACAAATGGTACCCAGAGCCATCCGCAATCGAAAAAATACACACCCGAACAGTTAAATCAATTGCGTCCACTAGAAAGTTTGGCTGCCCTAGAGTGTTTAGCGATTGCTAAACATACCCAACGTATCGGATTGAATTTGACTGATGGACAAGTTCATTTACAAATCAATCAACTTTGGTCTGGATTAGATCAGACCATTCACCCAGAAGATTTTTTAATTTGCACCTATAAATACGATGGTCATCCAGATCATGAAGCAGTAGGTAAGACCGTTCAGTCATTCGCAAAAGTACACCAATTGCCCTGTTTGCAAGTTCTGATCTGGGCTTGGCATTGGGCAATTCCTCAGGATCCCCGAATCCCATGGCATCAAGCCTACGCTTATTGCTTGACTGATGAGCAAATTAGCCAAAAACGTCAAGCCATTTTACAGTTCAATTCTCAAACCCAAGCAGATGAGAGTACGGGACAGAATGCTGTTCTATCGCCATCAATCATTGAGCGTCTGCTCATGCCTTATGAGGTCTATCTCTGTGAATGACTATATCGATGTATTTGAAGAATTGTATTCAAAAAGTGAGGATCCATGGGGGTATGATCACCGTTGGTATGAAGCTAGAAAAAAGCAAATTTGTCTGGCGTTATTGACGCGACCACACTACATAAATCTTTTAGAAATAGGTTGTTCTAATGGCCATCTAAGCGAACATTTGGCACAGCGCGCTGATCGAGTCTTATCAATAGATGCTTCCGAAAATGCTATTCAATTGGCTTCCAAACGTTTGCACGGCTATAAACATGTTAAGGTAGAACAGAGAAGAATACCCAACGCTTATCCTTCTGGACATTTTGATCTCATTGTAATGAGTGAGGTCGCATATTATTTGACCTCACAAGAATTACATCAATTAATTGATCATTTAACGCATAGTTTAACGCCACATGGAGAAATTCTGTGCTGCCATTGGCGCCATGAGATAGAAGGTTTTGAGCTAGATGCGCAACGGGTTCATGAAAGCTTGAGGAATCAATTGCCATTTCATCATTATTTAACGCTGAGTGATCCCGATTTTATCGTCGATCTTTGGACAGTTGGCGCTTCTTCACTGGCACAACAGGAGGGAAGTATTTGAAAATAGGTATCGTTATTCCGGCCCATAATGAAGAACAGTACTTATCGGCATGCTTGCAAGCTGTTCAAAAAGCAATTGAACAAATTAAGCACCATCAAGTTGAAGTTTTAGTGGTATTAGATCAGTGTAATGATCAATCCTTAAATATCGTAAAAAACAATCATATACGTTGGCTTACATGTAGCTATCAATGCGTAGGGCAAGCACGTGATTTAGGAATTCGGTATTTAATCGCGCAGGGTGCGACTTGGATTGCATGCACAGATGCGGACAGTTGTGTAGATTTAGATTGGTTATATGCTCAAATACAGCATCAACCCACTGATGTCATTTGTGGCGTGGTGCAGCTTGATGATTTTAGCCATTTGTCCCTAAATGCTCAGCAAAACTATTTGATCCATTACAAAGATCGTATGAACCATCAGCATATTCATGGAGCTAATTTAAGCTTTAGTGCGCAAGTATATCTACAAGTGGGTGGTTTTGAAGCGATTTGCTGCCATGAAGATGTTGGATTGGTACAAAAATTTATTCAACACGGATATCAAATTACTTGGACTAATCAAGTACGCGTGAGTACAAGTAGCCGTTTGGATGCACGTGCGCCAGAGGGCTTATCTTATTTTCTCAGTCGGTTGGAAAATGCTGAGCTATAAATAATCATGGATGAACCTATCTTTCTTAACAGCCATCATAAAGATATAAAACGTAGAGCGTTCAACTCAATATAAGATTTAAAATAGTTTATGCTTTGGCAACTGGAGATAGGATAATTCAACCCCATGTTTGCGAATTACTATAAAGTTAATTAAATCTAAAAATAAAAAAACGATATATATTAGTTATATAGATTTAAGTGGGAACTGCATTGTCTATGTTACAAATTTCTAGAGAAAACTCAAAAATAAACAATGACAGCATTTAAAATCTGAGTATAATTTCGCCAAATACCCCTTGTTCATTTGTCAGTTTTACATGGCAAAAGACAAGGGGTTTTTCTATGGATTGTGGTTTTGTAAGGAAATGCCTAAATTTTTTGTGAGTGGCATCGTAAATGTTCATTTTTAAAACAGCTGTATGGGATCGTACGAACCCCATCCATAGTCAAATTTTAGCAACTCAGCTTAGTTTTTTTAGCTTGGGTTTTGCGACAGCAGCATGGGCGCCATTAATTCCATTTGCCCAGCAACGCTTGTATCTGAATCATGCAGATTTTGGTTTACTTCTGCTTTGCGCAGGTATTGGCTCATTTTTATCTATGCCTGCCACGGGTGCTTTAATCCAAAAGTTGGGGTGTAAGTCAATTATTGGTTTTACGCTATTGGCTATGCTATGTATTTTGCCCTTTCTGAGTATATGCAATACTGCTTTATCTATGGCCATTTTATTGTTTGTGTTTGGTACGATGGTAGGAAGCTTGGGCGTTGCTATTAATATGCAAGCAGTCATTGTTGAGAAAAATAGCCTAAGCAATAGAATGTCCAGTTTTCACGGCATGTGTAGTTTAGGGGGCTTAATGGGTGTGGGATTGGTCAGCATCTTATTGGCTTTAGGTGTTACACCATTACTTGCCGCACTGAGTATCAGTTGTATATTGTTAAGCATTGCATTTTTTGCCATACCGCTATGTTTGACTCGAATAGAGAACATAGAGCAAGGCTCAGTAGTAGAAAATAAGCCAGAAAAATTAAAGTTAAAAGAATTGATGCATCCCACTTTACTTCTGATCGGTTTGGTATGTTTTATCAGTTTTTTATCTGAAGGGGCAGCAATGGACTGGAGTGGGATATATCTGGTAAAGCAATACCACTTAGATCCTACTTACGCTGGTTTTGCCTATACTTTTTTTGCAATCGCTATGACAGTAGGGCGGTTTTCAGGCAGTGCTTTGTTACGATGGTTTGGTGCCAAGCAGGTAGTATTGTATGGCGCCATTTTGGCTGCTTTGGGCTTAATGATTATCGTATTTGCTCCTCACTGGTCGGTAGTATTGTTAGGATATTGCTGTTTAGGTTTGGGGAGTTCTAACATTGTACCAGTGATGTTTTCTCGGGTAGGAGAGCAAAATTTAATTCCCAAAGCAGCTGCATTATCATTGGTTTCAACAATTGCTTATAGTGGGGCTTTACTTGGCCCTGCACTGGTAGGCTTTTTAAGTGAAGTGATTGGATTAGGCTCGGTATTTATTATCATTGCACTGCTGTTGGCAATGATTGGCATCGTCAACAGATACACCCAGATGCAAGCAAAATAGAATCACACGGGGTTACTGCAATTTGCTGTAACCCTTGCTGGGCAGATTAAAATTCAAAGCAACACATTCAAGTGAAGAGGAGCAAACTAGACCTTAAATGTTGAAGCCCGAGATGAAATCCCTGCCTTGTGCATATAAATTGGTTCATCTATGGGTTGCTGTAAGTCATGTAAAAATGCATTACGCCAGTCATTGATATCAAACTGCTCGATGCCCAGCATCAGTTGTTGATAACGTTCAATACGTTCTTCTTTCGACATAAACAAAGCAGTTTCAAGGGATTTAACCATCTGCTTTTCATTATTTGGATCGACCAGCACCGCTTCGGTCATTTGCTCTGCTGCACCTGCATATTTAGAGAGAATCAACACCCCAGGGTTATCAGGATCCTGTGCTGCAATATATTCTTTGGCAACTAAATTCATCCCATCTTTTAACGAACTAACCCAGCAAATGTCGGCATACTGATAAATCTGCATTAATTCATCATGCTCTACCACGTCCTGAGTGCAGTTAATGGGCGTCCAGTCAGCAGTAGCGTAGTCTTGATTGATTTGCTTAATTTTGTCCATGAAAGATAGATAAAAATCTTGATATGTCGTAATGTCCATGCGAGATGGGCCCGCAACCTGTAAATCCACAATATGCTGATGATACTCAGGATGCTGTTGTAAAAAGCATTCAAAAGCTCCAAAACGCTCAAGTAAACCTTTTGAGTAATCAATACGGTCAACACCGATAATAGTTTTATACAAAGGATTATCTTCAAAATCGAATATCGATTTCATGGTTTGATTCTGACGTTGTGCTGCCTGTTGTATCACTTCAGGATTAATACCAATAGGGTAGCATTTGATGCGGGTTTGTTGATCAGATTGAATCAAAAGATCATCTTGTACGCGGCTAAATTTCAAACTATTTTGGCAAAGCTGCATACATTTTTGTTGGTCTAATTGAGTCTGTAAGCCTAATACATCATATTGAGTTAAATCTTGCAGTAAGGTGCGAGCCTCCGGTAATTTTTCCCATATTGAAGCACTGGCAAATGGGATATGTAAGAAAAAACCGATACGATTACGCATTCCAAGTTTTCGACAATAATGCGCTATACTGAAAAAATGATAGTCATGTACCCAAATTAAATCATCAGGTTGAGCAATCTCATACAGCTTTTCGGCAAAAAATTGGTTAACTTGTTGATATGAAGAATATTCTTCGGATTTAAACTCAATTAAATCGGCACGCTCATGCATAGCAGGCCATAAGGTGTTATTGGCAAAGCCACAGTAATATTGTTGGTATTGACGCTGCTGTAGTGGGCAGGTAATAAATTCAATATTATCTTGCTGTATATGTTCAAACTTTACCGACTTATGATTGTCAATTTGTTGACCATTCCACCCCAACCATATTCCACCAATATCATGTAGTGCATCTTGCACAGCCACTGCTAGACCACCTGCTGAGTTATTCGAGGGATCGGGTAAGCTGACACGATTTGATAAAACAATTAATCTAGACATGAGTATTCTCCAAGCGTTTTACCGAAGATTTAATCTTTTCTTGTTGGATATGTTGAGCAAATAATTCGAGAAAATCGGTCACAGCCATTGTATTTTCTAATCTAAATCTAGCTTGGGTATCGCCTGCACCAACCTTGATACTGATACCACCAACCTGATTAATGACTTCAAAACCTGCTTCATCAGTAAAATCGTCGCCAATAAATAATGCAATACTATTTTCTAGTTTACATTGTTGGATTATTCTGTGAATTGCATTTCCTTTATTGGCCTGTGTAGGAATTAATTCAAATACGTACTTACCCTGAATAATTTTAAAATTTAAATTTTTCGCTTGCACTTGTTCTAAAAAATGCAACGCTTGGTTTTTATATTGAGGGTGTTCTCTATAATGTAGCGCAATAGAATAAGGTTTATGTTCTATTCGAATATGGGGTTGAGATAAGCAAAGTTGATTAATCTCATGTTTAATTTGAATTAAATCTTCTGGATTATAATGAGTATGGGGCATAGAAATATGCGTATCGATATTTTTTAATTGCATTTCCAGACCATGGGTTCCTGCAATATTTAAGGCTAGATTTGGGAAAAAGGTTTTTGCTTGATCTAAAGGTCTACCCGTAACAATACTGATAATTATAGAATTGTTGACAAGTTTTTGAATAATATTAAAATTTCTTTGATTCAAAGTTGTTTGGCTTGGATCTGAAGTGAAATCAGCCAGTGTGCCATCAATATCTAAAAATAAACTGTAGTTCGGATGCGTTAGATCATTTTTCTCATGATGTATATTTTGGATGAGTGCTTTGGGTGAAATAATCCTCGCTTTTTTTAATGCTAAAGAATCATTCATTCTTTTACCTTTAAATAATTTAATTAATTTATTATTACTTTAATTATTGCTTTTAAGGTGATTATTTATGTTATATAGACAAAAAACATACAGAGATTACAAATATATATTTTGTTAAATTATTTCAAAATATTAAAGATATCGTTATTTATAAGTAAAATATGAATAGAATTAATGAGTTTGTCTTTATGTTAGTAAATATTTATTTTAATTTGAGTTGTAATTATTTATTTGTACATTGGATTACTTTAAGCTGAAATTTTCAATGATTTAGATTTTTTATCTCATGTAAATTGGTTTGTCTCATTTAAATAGTTTAAAGATGATGCCAGATTATTTTATGCTCTTGATGCTTATACGGCTAGATTAGCAGTTATCAATCTGGTTATTATCCGGAAATAACCAGTTTTTTTAAGGTGAATGAATATTATACTTCTTTTGTAAGTCATTTTTTAAAACGATAGAACAATTTTAAATTCCTCCCTGATCCTAGTCCCCCAAAAGAGAGATGGAACTTTCAGTACCTATATGATTCACTCAACATGATGAGTTATGAAGCAACTCTATGGAGAGATTGAATAAACGCCTCAGGAAGTCAAAAACTGTCTAAGCTGGCTTTGATATTCTGTCAGATATGCTCAATCTAAAATCAGTAGTCTGTATATCTTCATGATGTTAAAGTGATTAGAGAACTGAGCTTGGCTTCAATTGTGAATTGGGAAGGGCTCATTTATAATTAAATTCTTATGTGTAGAAAATAGAGAAGTATGTCATCACAATCTCAAGTCGCTTCTACTCAGGTGACAAAAAGGCAAACCAAGCCAGCAGAAGTCCGAATTGATGAGCTGATGAATGCTGCACAAACGCTTTTTTTAGAAAAAGGGGTGGAAGCAACCACGATTAGCGAAATTATCGCCAGCGTGGGTGTGGCTAAAGGCACGTTCTATCATTATTTTGAATCAAAACAGCATATTGTTGAAGCATTAAAAAAACGTTATATCGATTTTTTTATTGAGGCTCTAGATACAGCAGTTGCAAAATGTGATGCAGAAGATTGGGTCAGTCAATTTAAAGTTTGGGTCGCTGCAAATATTCACACCTATCTTAACAGTTATCCTATACATGATATTGTTTTTGGCGCACATCATCATGAGCGTCAAAATAAAGAAAAAAATATGATAGTTGAACAATTACTGCATATCTTAAAGGGTGGTCAGAAAGCAGGCGTTTGGCATTTAGAACAGCCAAAATTAACCGCTTTGTTGATTTATTCGGGGGTGCATGGGGTAACGGATGAAGCAATTGCCAATCAACTGCAAGATAGTACAGATTTCTCGCGACAAATTGCGATGCAATATTTAAAAATGCTAGGTCATGATGAGTGATCTTTCTATATTTATTTCAGCTTATATTGTAGATAAAAAATGATTATGTGATCTAAGAGCAAGTCATTTAGTTATATCTCGTTGGTGATCTTCAAAAAGATAGTTGAGTCATGTCTACCAAAATGAGGTGTTTATTTTTCGGTGGTTTTTAATTGACTGACGGTCGGTCAGTATATAGTATAATGATTCTCATTTATCTGTCTTAGGTGATGTATGAACGCATCTCGCCAACCGATTTATCTCATTTTAGCGCTCTATATCAGCACATTTCTTTGTTTGGTGGATTTAAGTAGTGTCAATCTGGCACTTGGAAGCATTCAAAAAGAATTTGATAGCGATATGGCTGATCTACAGTGGGTAATTGATAGTTATGCTTTAAGCCTATCGAGTTTGATGTTAGCAGTGGGGGCATTAAGCCAGCGTTTAGGGCGTAAAAAATTATGGCTGTTGGGTGTCATCATTTTTATAGTGGGTTCAATGATTTGTGCAATGGCTAGCAATTTTAGTTTGTTGATCATTGGCCGTATGATTCAAGGGGTGGCTGGCGCAGTTTTAATCCCTCTGGCTTTGGCGATTTTGGTACATCATTTTCATCAACCACAAGACAAAGCACGTGAAATTGGTCGCTGGAGTTCTTTTAGTGCTTTTTCATTGATTGTTGGCCCGCTAATCGGTGGTTTGATGGTGCATCATTTTGGTTGGCAAAGCATATTCTGGCTTAACCTTCCAGTTGGGGTTGTGACGATTTACTTGGGATATAAGGGAATTGACCCAGACCAGAAATCTCAATCTCTACCGTTTGATTATCTTGGTTTGTTATATAGCGCTGTTGCCATTGTCACATTAACCTATAGTATTATTGCCCTACAACACGACTATTTAAAGCATTGGTTGATGCTGAGTATTGTTTTGTTTGGTGTGGCGAGTATGGCATTTGCATGGCAGCAAAAACATACAGTTCATCCCTTGATCCCCAATCATTTATTTAAGAACAAACATTTTTTAGCTTATAACGCAAT
The DNA here is from genome assembly GCF_048552295.1 of Acinetobacter legionensis. Classification (NCBI taxonomy): domain Bacteria; kingdom Pseudomonadati; phylum Pseudomonadota; class Gammaproteobacteria; order Moraxellales; family Moraxellaceae; genus Acinetobacter; species Acinetobacter legionensis. The sequence continues at coordinate 5,539 of NZ_JBIMCW010000037.1, read as the reverse complement.
TTCATTTATCTTGGGTTTTGCAGGATATAGTTCGTTATTTATATTTGCTTTATTTTATCAAAATCAGATCGAGTTGAGTGCAGCACAGACTGGCTGGTTGATTGCACCACAGTTTTTAACTCAAGCATTTGTTTCAATAGCCTTTGCCAAATTACATCAACGATTTACAGTGGCAAGCTTATTGATACTGGGCTTGGCAATTGCAGGCGTTGCGTTGTTGGCCATGATGAGTTTTCAACTCGATTCATCTTTGCTGCTATTTGTCTTATGTGGTGGACTGATGGGAATCGGGATGGGACTGATCGTGCCAGGTTCAAGTACATTGATTATGGGAAGTGTGCAAGTTCAAGATGCAAATTTTGCGGCAGCAATCTTAAATACCCTACGCCAACTTGGAATGACACTCGGAATTGCAGTATTGGGTACGACGATGACTTTTATGACGGCTTTTTCTCAACAGCAAGGCAATAGCCTAGAATCTGCTGAACTGATGGCTTTTCATGTTACTGTTATGTTGATGGGGGGACTATTTCTATTGTCTATTTTGGTTATGCTGTATAGCCAAAAACAAGCGAAATAGTTGATATAGTTAACCTGTCAAAAAACTCATACACAAGAATATAATTTCTCCTAATTAATATTCTTTAATTCAATCATTTGCTTTATGAAAGATCTATTGTTTACACCAATGAGCTAAAACTTTGCAATCTAGGTTGGGCAGTGTAAGTACCTTTTCTTCATTGAATCCTAGATGGTGTAGCTATCGCATGGCGACATGGATGTCGCTGTTGGGCGGGGGACAGGACGTACCCCTCGCCAAACGGAAGATTTTTGTCATTTTTTCATCACTGAAAAGTGAGGCATCGCCTTCGCAAATTAAATTTAAACTTCTCACTGTAATATATGGCTGTGCAAGCACCTTTGCGTCATTGAATTCTACATGGTGTAGATATCGTGGGCGTATAGGACGTACCCCTTGCTCAACATAAGCAAGAACAAAGCATGACTTTTTTGTAGCGCAAGGATGAGACAGTACAAGAGTGAGACATTAGGCTTCTTTCATTAGTCCTTTTAAAACCGTAAATCAACATAAAAGCCCCTCATCCTAGCCTTCTCTCGAAGGGAGAAGGGACTTTCAATACCAATACGATTCACGCCATATAATCATATTTTTATTTATGAAAGATCTATTGTTTATGCCAATCAAATTTAAACATTTCACTGTAATAGGTGGCTGTACAAGCTTCTACCATCAGATCAATTCACTGTTCTGCAACAGAACTAATGAAGTTGTTCTAAATTGATTAACGCATTGCCAAAATATTCAAATGCATCAAGCGCACCTTGAATAACTTCATCTTTCTGGCTTGGGCTGAGTCGAGCTTGATCTAGAGCTTGAACAAATCGTTTCCAAACCTTAGCTCGCCCTTCAGGATAAGCAGACAAATTGCGAGCGCCTTTTTCCGCACTGAGCCCTAAATGTTGCTGAGCTTGTTTAAATAAAAATGCAGCTCCCAATGTTGATCCTTCTGAAACGTAAATCCAACCTAGGGCAGCAGGGAAAGTCACATTTAAGCTTTCTAAAGTTTGACCTTGAGGCTGAATACCTAAATCTTGCAGATCGAGTAACGCCTGAGCAGAGCGACCACGAATATCAATATCAGTTATATATGAAGCTACTTGATCTTGTTGAAATAAATGTTCGATTTCTAATTGAAAATAATACTGAGACAATGTGAATAAAGCATATTTTTCTAAACTTGAAAATACATCTGCTTGTGCCATCAGCTTATGCATTCTTTCATGCTCATCTGCAGTTTGTAATTTTAGACGCATTGACAAACTAAGTTGTTGCTGAGCGTTTGGTTCATTGATCAGTGCTTGATTCATTCCATTCTCTGATTTAAAAGGCGGTATATAAGAGATGACGAATGGAAGGAGAAAAACATGCAAAAGACCTTACAAAAAAAGTTCCTTCAGAGAGCATTTACAAATCATGGAATGTAAACGATAATTATTATTGTTTAGGGTTTTTAAATTTAATTTTATGGTTCCAATTCTCCCCACACCCTCACGGCAGCAGATATTGCAAGACATGTATTTGGATCATCATGATTGGTTGAGACACTGGTTGAACTCGCGAGTCCGCTATCCCTTTACTGCAGCGGATTTGGTTCAAGATACTTTTGTAAAATTGCTACAAACTCAACAGCTTTTTTCTATTCAAGAACCGCGTGCATATTTGGTGAATGTTGCTAAACACTTACTTATTGATAAACATCGTCGTTATATTTTAGAGCAGAATTATTTAGAAACCCTAAAACAGCATGCTGATGATCAGGATATTTTATTATCTTCAAATCAAATTGAAGAAGCAGTACTCATCTTAGATTTTCTCACTGTTGCTTTGCAGGGTACGACAGCACTGACTCGAAAAGCTTTTATTATGTATTACTTTGAAGGTTATAGTCAGAGTGAAATTGCGACTGAGATTGGTAAATCTTTACGCACGACACAGCTATATTTAGCTGACTGTTTACAGTTATGTTATGAGGCGAAAAACAATCTGCTTGAGCTAGAGCAAGATGAACGCTAAACAACTACAAAAAGAGATGGCTTTATGGATTGTTCGTTTAAATACCGATAATTTACATGAACGTCAACAAGCTCAAATCGAGTTTGAAGCGTGGAGAAACAAGTACCCTGAACATCATGATCAACTCGATCAAATGCTTAGTTTCTCACAAACGATGCAGCAATTTTCAACAACACATGGCATATCTAGCCAAAATGTTCGAAATTCAATGAAACTCAGCCAGCAAAGTAAAAAAAATATTTTACAAATGCTGAGTAAAACCTTGCTGTTCTTTGTAGGGGTAGGCGGTGTAATCTATTTAGCCAGTGATTCAACGATGCTGTCGTACCATACTGCTGATTTTAAAACTGAAGTTGGCCAAATACATTCAATCACCTTGCAAGATGGTTCCAAAGTGACTTTAGGTGCAAAATCTGCAATTAAACTAGATTTTAGTTCTGAAAAACGACAAATCAATTTAGTTCAAGGGGACATGTATATTGATGTTGCCAAAGACCCTCAACGACCGTTAATCATTCATACACCTCAAGCAGATTTTAAAGCGCTCGGTACTCGATTTATCGTTTATCAATACTCAAACAGCAGCGTGGTAAATATGCTGCATTCTAAAGTTGAAACTCGTTCCTTGGGCAAGGATCATCAATCAAAAGTAGTCAAGCAGGGTGAAAAAATTACCGCTAATCCACTTGGTTTGAGTCCAATATCTAAACTTGATATTGCATCGACAGAGTTTGCTTGGGATAAGCATCAGATATTGGCAGATCAACTTCCTTTGCCTGATTTACTCACAAACTTAAGTCGTTATCATCATCAATATTTAATTTTTAATCACTCTACTTTAAAAGATTATAAAGTCAGTGGTGTGATTAATGCGCAACAGGATTTAGATCAAACCCTGCGTTTATTGGTTAGTCATTATCCAATTAAAATTACTAAACTTGGTAATTATGTGATTTATATTACTTCAAAATAACAAAAATGTTATTTTAGCCTAATTTAATAGAGTTTTTTTAAAATAATTTATTTATGTTTGGTTATATTTTTAGATCATTAAATTCTGTTTTAAAATACAATATTGATTATAACTTTATTGATTTAATTTATAAGTTATTGAATAAAAACAATTAAAATAATTTATTTATTTTTTCAATGTATGTGCATGATAAAGAGTTAACTTGGGAGATATTGTGGTGAGAATATATAGTTGTGGGGGTGGTGGTTTTTTTAAAATTGGTTGAAATTTAAAATAAAAATAAATTTTGAATAGCTGGATTTTAAAACAAGTTTATGCTTAAAATAAACAGATTTTAAAATAAATAGGCAATTTAAATAAATGGAAGCAGGGGGTGTATATATTTAAATGTGTTTGTTTATGTGGGGTTTATTTTTTTGTAATTTGGATAAAGTAATATTGTTTTAAACTTCATGAGGTTAATTCTATGAAGAGACTTATTCTCCCCATATTGAGTGTTTGGACTTTAAGTTTGGGAAGTAATAGTGTGTTTGCTGTCAACGGGAAAATTACGGTAAATGGTGCTGTGACTAACGGAACGTGTACGATCCAACCTCAACTTGGTGTGGGATCTGGCATTAAGGATATTATTATTCCGTTGAAGGCTATCACTAAATCAAGCTTTACACCTACAAATACAAGTCAAGGCTCCACAAATTTTTTTCTGTTCTTGGTAAATGGTACGGGCGCGTACTGTGATGTGGCACATAATAAATCCTTTAAGGGTATCCATCTCACTCCAATTTCTGCAACTGACTTGGATGCAATGGATAAGACTTTATTGGTCAATAAAGCTACAGGTGCAAGCGGTGCTTCTGTTAAAAATCCTGTTTTTATTCAAATGTTCGCGGATCATAGAAATGTTGTGGATTTTACTGCACCGTGGGGAGTTCAGGCAAAAAGTATGATTTATGGCGATAAGGAAGATTTCTCTTTCGTAAGTTATCAAGTTGAGTATGTTTCTAAAACTGGAATTGTCGATGCTCAAAATGTCACAGCGACTGTAAATTATAACATTCACTATAATTAATTTTTGTCTGATGATTTCAACAGGGAACAATATGTTTGTTGTTGATTAAGCCAGTTAAAAATAATTATAACTTCGTAAGGTTAATTCAATGAAGAAACTTACTCTACCCCCGTTGGCTATTTGGGCTTTACTTTTGGTAAGTGGTCATGTGTTTGCTGTAGATGGAAAAATTACAGTGAATGGTGTCGTGGTTGACCAAACCTGTACATTACAAGCTTACAATGTAATGGCAAGTGGTAAGAAAGATCTAACAATGCACTTACAAGATGTACCTAAATCTGGGTTTGCTCCCAGTACCCCACAGCAAGCTGGTGCATATTTTTTTGCAAAGTTAACAAATTCTGCGGGTGGTAAATGTGATGCAGCAACAACTAAAGCTTTTAAAGGTATCCATCTCAGTGCAATTTCAGCAACAGACTTAGATGAAACGGATAAGACCTTATTGGTCAATCAAGCTATAGGCGCCTCTGCTACAAATCCTATATTTATTCGACTAACCACTTGGCAGGGAGTAGCTGTCGACCTTTCTGCACCTTGGGGAACTCAGGCGTACTCTCCAGCAACCACGCCTATTCCGCAGCAAGATACAATTATAAATTATCTTGTTACGTATGTTTCCAAGACTGGGATTGTCGATGCTCAAAGTGTCACAGCGACTGTAAATTATAACATTCATTATAATTAATTTTTGTCTGATGGTTTCAACAGGGAACAGTATGTTTGTTGTTGATAAAGCAGTTAAAAATAATACAACTTCGTAAGGTGAATTCAATGAAGAAATTTACTCTACCTACATTGGCTATGTGGGCTTTACTTTTGGCAAGTAGTCATGTGTTTGCTGTAGATGGAAAAATTACAGTGAATGGTGCTGTGACTGATGGAACATGTACTTTACGACCTA
>NZ_JBIMCW010000036.1:0-39159 GCF_048552295.1 Acinetobacter legionensis | reverse complement strand
TCGCCGTGAAGATGCGGTGTACCCGCGGCTAGACGGAAAGACCCCGTGAACCTTTACTGCAGCTTGACATTGAACTTTGATCTTACTTGTGTAGGATAGGTGGGAGGCTTTGAAGTAGTGACGCCAGTTGCTATGGAGCCATCCTTGAAATACCACCCTGGTAATATTGAGGTTCTAACTCTGTCCCGTTATCCGGGACGAGGACCATGTCTGGTGGGTAGTTTGACTGGGGCGGTCTCCTCCTAAAGAGTAACGGAGGAGTACGAAGGTGCGCTCAGCGTGGTCGGAAATCACGCGTAGAGTATAAAGGCAAAAGCGCGCTTAACTGCGAGACCCACAAGTCGAGCAGGTACGAAAGTAGGTCTTAGTGATCCGGTGGTTCTGTATGGAAGGGCCATCGCTCAACGGATAAAAGGTACTCTGGGGATAACAGGCTGATACCGCCCAAGAGTTCATATCGACGGCGGTGTTTGGCACCTCGATGTCGGCTCATCTCATCCTGGGGCTGAAGCAGGTCCCAAGGGTATGGCTGTTCGCCATTTAAAGAGGTACGCGAGCTGGGTTTAGAACGTCGTGAGACAGTTCGGTCCCTATCTACCGTGGGCGTTGGAAATTTGAGAGGATCTGCTCCTAGTACGAGAGGACCAGAGTGGACGAACCTCTGGTGTACCGGTTGTGACGCCAGTCGCATCGCCGGGTAGCTATGTTCGGAAGGGATAACCGCTGAAAGCATCTAAGCGGGAAGCCTACCTCAAGATAAGATTTCCCTAGGACTTTATGTCCTCTAAAGAGCCGTTGAAGACTACGACGTTGATAGGTTGGATGTGGAAGTGCGGTGACGCATGAAGCTGACCAATACTAATTGCTCGTGAGGCTTGACTATACAACACCCAAGCAGTTGTATACGAAGCATCATTTGATTCATAAAAGATCAAACATACTTGATTTAGTTGTAAAGCTAGTTACAATACCCAACTCAAATGTTCTGTTAAACTCATTTGGTACGAAGTAAGGCATTTAAATAAGACCCGAACAAGTCCATAACAGTTTGCTGGCGACAATAGCAAGAGTGAACCACCTGATCCCTTCCCGAACTCAGAAGTGAAACCTCTTAGCGCTGATGGTAGTGTGGGGTTACCCATGTGAGAGTAAGTCATCGCCAGCTTTTAAATCTAAAACACCCCGTTCTCTAACGAGAACGGGGTGTTTTTTATGCCCAGATGAAAGAAAAAGATAAGAAATTAAGAAGCAAAATAAAAGCTCTAGCCTTAGCAGGAGCTTTTAAAGATCATTAAAAAGATTCTACTTAAACAATAAAATCATTAATCATTTAAAATGAACAGGAATCCATTGATAGCTCTTCCCATCTGCTGAGTAAATATGTCCAATGCCCGGGAAAGGCAAATGGGGTGCTGCGATGGTTTGTCCACGTTTTGCATAATCAGCAAACTGCTTTAATCGGGTTTGAACAGCTGTTTTCGGGTCAATATCATATTCTATTGCTGTTTCAGGTTTATCGAATTGTACTGTATGAGAGTGGACAATATCCCCAATAAAAACAATATCTTCACCCGTTGTTTTTAGTTTGTAACTAAAATGTCCTGGGGTATGACCTGCTGTGTTGATTACTTCAAATCCATTGATGTTGTCACCCAGTTTAAATGTTTTAAACTGCTTTTTAGCTTGATAGGGTGCAAGGGCGGCTTTGATCTTTTCTACAGTTGCTAAGTAATTGGCACGTTTATCTTGTGCTATTTTTTCAGCCTGTTTCGGATTCAACCAATAATTTTCTTCATCTTCAGAGACATAGATAGTGGCATTTGGGTAGTTTGCTATGCCATTTTTACTGACACCACAGGAATGATCAGGATGTAAATGTGTCAGTAAAATCGTATTGACTTGTTCAGGTTGATGACCTGAAGCTTTGAGATTTTTTAATACAGAGCCTAGATGCGCACCGAAACAATCTGCAGTACCACTATCCACCAAAACCAGTGATTTACCTGTGTTAACTAAAAATGCATTCACCGATGTTTGTACACCTTTGGCTTGATCTGCATGATATTTCTTTAAAATTTCTTGAACCTTGTCCTGTGAAATATCTTTAAATAGTGTGGGAGACATAAAGTTGGTGCCATCTAGCAAGGCGGTAATTTGTGTATTGCCCAGCTGATGTTGGTAAAACCCTGCTACTTGCGCTTGTTGTTCAATGATCGGCAATGTTTTGGTGACTTCTGCTTGTGATGTAAGAGGGAATAAGCCGAATAAAAGGACTGATAATGATAGGGCAGTTTTTTTCATTGGATTTGATCAAAATTAATTTAACGAATTATTTTTTAACATGGATTGGTTCATCACGGCGCTTTTTATATATGAAAAAAAATCTACTTTTGTAAGCGAATTTTTTATTAATATGCACAATGATCGAATCAGCTATGTGAGGTCATTCGTTTATATTCTGACGATTTCTGGCTCTTATCCATTCAATAAAAGTACAAATCAGCGTTGTTGGTAGTATAAGGACAAACTGGAGGTAAAGAAAAGTAAATAAAGGGGAAGGCGTAACTATAGCGATGATAAGAATAAAAGGAGCTAGCATAAAGCCTAAAAGACACCCATAGATTAAACTATAACGCCAAGAGGCTAAGGCTAATTTACTTGCAAAAAAGTGTTTAAATAAGAGATTGGTAATGATAGCTGGAATGCACCCTAGGAGATAACCAAATGGAGTAATCAAGATGAATGCAGCGATCATTGGAAATATAATAGATGGTGTAATGAGTCCTTTTAAAAACCGCATTGGATTATAAAAAATAATTTCGCTGTGAAATGTGATTGCTATAATAAATGTACCGATGAATGGACCACAGAGGATAAATGCAGATATTTTTCTTTTGTTATTTTTTGACATATCCATATTGAGGCTAGCCCTTTTTTCATTTTTATAATGATAGTATAGTAAAACATTAGTATAAAAAAAGACTTCCGAAGAAGCCTTTTAGTGATTTATGATCGTCTAGGATGAGACAATCAATAATTAAGAAACTTTATCACCTGGTTTTGCACCAGATTCAGGTGAAATCACCCAAACACCATCACCATTTCCAGCAGCAAGCACCATACCATTTGAAATACCAAAACGCATTTTACGCGGAGCAAGGTTTGCAACCATAACCACCAATTTGCCAGTTAAGTCTTCAGGTTTGTAGAACTCACGAATCCCACTGAATACATTACGTGGTTCAGCTTCACCAACATTTAGAGTCAATTGAAGCAACTTATCAGAACCTTCTACTATTGCTGCTTCTAAGACTTCAGCAACACGCAAGTCAACTTTGATAAAGTCATCAATCGTAATGATTTCTGCTTCACCCACTTTGGCTTCAGGCTTTTTCTCTTTGGTTTTTTCAGTTTTCTTTTCTGCTTTCGCTGGTGTTACCGCAGCTAAAGATTCTTTTGATGCATCAACCATTGCAGCAACTGCTTTTGGATCAACACGTTGCATCAATGGCTGGAATTGAGCAATTTCATGCGCAACTAAAACCGTTTTTCCTGAAGCAAAATCAAAACTTTCAAGTTTTAAGAAGTCTTGAACTTGTGTTGCCAAAGTTGGAAGTACTGGTGCCAAGTAAACAGCCAATTGACGGAATAGGTTGATTCCAACAGAACAGACATCATGAACTTGTTGTTCCTGACCTTCTTGTTTCGCCAAAGCCCATGGTTTTTTCTCATCAATATACTGATTTGCACGATCAGCAAGTGCCATGATTTCACGTATAGCGGTTGAAAACTCACGAGCTTCATAAGATTGAGCAATCGAGTCACCCGCATCAATAAAGCTTTGAACCAGTTCAGGTTCAGCACATGTTGCAGACAAGCGATTGTTAAAATTGCTGTTAATGAATTTTGCACAACGACTGGCAATATTCACAACTTTTCCTACTAAATCTGAGTTTACTTTTTGTACAAAGTCATCAAGATTTAAATCAGAATCTTCAACTTTATCAGAGAGTTTTGATGCAAAGTAATAACGTAAATATTCAGGATTTAAGTGCTGTAAATAGGTTTCAGCTTTAATAAATGTGCCACGCGATTTTGACATTTTTTGACCATTTACAGTCAAGAAACCATTTACAAATAAACCTGTAGGGGTGCGGTAATTTGCACCTTCTAACATCGCAGGCCAGAACAATGCATGGAAATATACAATGTCTTTACCAATGAAGTGATACACCTCATTTTTAGAATCTTTTTTCCAGTAGTCGTCAAAGCTTAATTCTGGGCGTTTCGTTTTGATGTAATTTTCAAAACTTGACATATAGCCAATCGGGGCATCAACCCAAACATAGAAATATTTATTAGGTGCATCTGGAATTTCAAAGCCGAAATAAGGTGCATCACGAGAGATATCCCAATCGTTTAGACCATTTTCAAACCATTCATCTAACTTATTGGCGATCGAAACAGGTAAGCGACCTTCATCACGCGTCCATTTTTGCAAGTATTCAGCAAAGTTTGGAAGTTTAAAGAAATAATGATCTGATGATTTTTCAACAGGTGTGGCACCACTTAATGTTGAGCGTGGATTTAATAGCTCTGTCGCATTATAGGTCGTACCACACACTTCGCAAGAGTCTCCATACTGATCTTCTGATTTACATTTTGGGCAAGTCCCTTTAATGAAACGGTCTGACAAGAACATGCTTTTTTCAGGATCAAACAACTGAGTAACAGGACGAATCGCAATATTGCCTGCCTCACGGTTTTTAATATAGATTTCTTCCGAGCGTGCTTTATTTTCATCGCTATTGGTTGAATCATAGTGATCGAAATGTACCCCAAAGCCATCAAAATCACGGATATGCTCTTTTTGCACATTGGCAATTTGTACTTCTGGACTAATCCCATTTGCTTCTGCACGGAGCATGATTGCTGTACCGTGCGCATCATCCGCGCAGACATAAGTCACTTCATGACCCATTGCACGCATGGCACGAACCCAGATATCTGCTTGGATGTAGCCGAGTAGGTGACCCATATGAATAGGACCATTTGCGTATGGAAGGGCGTTAGTGACTAAAATATTTCGCACGGATATAACTCTCTTTCTCAAAGTTAATGCAAGGGCATTGATTTTAGCGTAATTGCTATGAAGATGCACAACAGAATAGGTGAATTCTTTTCAAATGTAGATTTTTATGCTTATTCTTATAACTGCCAATTCATTATTATAGAATGGTGTATTCGTGTATTTCCCAAGAGCAATAAATCTATGATTGATGATGAATATTTTGATGATGACCAGCCTGTAATCCGTATTCCACAAAATCAAAATAGTAAAAATCTAATTGAAAAAAATATTCTGAAACAAGCTGAACGCTATTTTGAAGATATTTCAGAAAATGAACATCAGTATCTTATTGAAACACTCAATGGGTTTGCTCAGGAGGAGGCTTATTTTGAAGTTTTAGCCAATCAATTGAATCAGCCTGTTGGGACTAAAATTGCCAATGACGCTCTTAATCTATTGTATTTTTGGCAATTGATACATGAAGCTAAAGATATTACTCAGTTTAATCTTTTAGATGTGATCAACAGTGAGTTTTTTCAGTCTGAAATGTTTAAAGCTTTTGATCAATTAGCGTTGGGCGAGCAGAAGCCACAATATCAAGCTGTGTTAGAACAAAGCTTTAAACTCTATCAATTAGAGTTGTATGCGGGATGTATTCCATTGCTTTATGCCCAATTGGAAGGTTTGTTAACAGCTGTTTTAGTTCAAAATGGTTATTTAAAACAACAGGACACCAAGTTTATTGATGTCTATAAAATCGTTCCTGGGTTAAAAGGTCATGAGATTAAAAGTTTGTGGCATAAAGCTAAAATTGCCAATGAATTGAATCATTATTTTTTAGAGTTGGCTGCTTATAAGATGGATAGCAGCTCAACGGTAAGCATGACCCGGCATAACATTCTACATGGTACAGATTTGAATCATTTTAATCAGGAGCGCAGTTTCGTATTGTTTATTTGGCTGTTTGCGGCAGTCAGTTTTATGCGAAATGTCCGATCATAAAGTTCGAATCGTGATGATTCTTCACCTAAACTTCACATCCTAATCAAACACGCTACATTTTAATTTTAGAAACTAACACCAAGATCGAAGAAGGAGAAAATCATGCGGTCTTGGTATGTATTTGTTGCCTCAGCAATTGCCAGTTTGGCGGCTGTTCTCAGTTTAGTTGTGCCATTTTGTTTTTTTCTATATTTTTATCAAGGTGATTTATTTATTTCGGCTTCAGAACGAAGCCCAACACAGGGTATTCAAGTCGTGTTTTATCTCACCCCGTTTTTTCTGCTGGTCGGGTGTTTTAGCTACACAGTTATTTTTAAAGTATTTAAAGCACCTCAAAAAATCATCGAAACAACACAAATTATAAAATCTATAACTTTGATCTTTATCATGATGCTAAGTTTTTTATTCTTAGTTTTATGTTTAGATGGTGCTCTATATAGCTTTATCGAGGTATTGAGTTATTTAATTTTGGTTTATTTACTGTTATTGCTCCCGTTTTGTATAGGTTTAAGCTTCGGAAATGCTGTTTACTTAATTTTAAATAAAAAATTTAATACTCAGAAGATATTTAGAAAACAAGTGCATCATTGGGTTTAATTGAATGATTGCCTATAGGTTAACATTTCATGTTATGTTCAAGCTTTGATATCAATAAGAAATCATCCATGCTTAAACTGATTGCCGAAGACTTTATCCAAGTGGATAAAATTGATTTAGTTTTACCATTATATAAAGAGTTAGTTGAGAAAACCAAACAAGAAGCAGGCTGTATTGCCTATGATTTATATCATGATTTACGCAACAGAGGGCATTTTGTATTTATTGAGGAATGGATTGATCGTGCTGCTTTAGACGCCCATGTTCAATCCTTCCATTTTCAGGATTTAGTTCCGAAAATTGATCAACATAGAAGACAAGATGGAATTTTTACCCATATGCAGCATTATGATGAATTGTTTAAAAAAATGAATACTTAATCTTCATTTTTGATCATTTTCTTAATTTTTATTGCCTTTTCAAAATGATCAAATTGATGGGTTTTAATCCACCATTCTGCCACTTGCATTAAGGTTTCAGGATCATCATTTTTATTGGCAAAGAATGCATAAAAGGATAAACCAACATCATCTCCCTTTTTGGCAATTTTATCATTACAGACTCGGATAATTTTTTCTTTCATTATTTGTTGCATTAAATAGACTCAGTGTTTGTTTTAATTGAAGGATTTTTCAATCAATCAGAATAAGCTATTTTATTCATTTTGAAACAAAAAAACACATCGATACAAACTGTGTATGAATTGTTAAAGAAATGCATCTTTTTACATTTTATGGAGTTTCTGTTGTTATAACTAGGGTGAGACTTAATTAAATAGGAAGAAAATCATGACAAATTTAGACGATTTAAAAAACAAAGCTTCTGAAGTAATTGATGACGTTAAGTTAAAAGCCAAAGAAGCAAAATTAGGTGCTGAAAAGGTTGCAGATGACCTCAAACATAAAGCAAAAGAAACACTGCTTAAAGGTGAGCAAGCTGTAAATGATTTGAAGCACAAAAAAGATGATGAAAATTAAATGGAACAATCACTGAACAGCGTCACGCTGTTCAGTGATACCTTGTAGTTAATATTTTTTACAAATCCACTCAATTTCATAAATCTGATTATTCACCACAGTAAAACTATCATTTAAATGATCAATCTCATAGGTATAGTTAGATACTGTCACTGTTATTTTCTTTTTGTACGTTCATAAGTGTTCATTGAAATTGGAGATTGGTCAATACGTGATGACATTTCCGTCAAACTATCACCTACAGAAACCAATTGTGCTTAATGCTTAAGATGTACGTACGCAGTTGGAAGTTGTAGACGTTCTAGCAAAAGCTAAACTTGAAATGATTAAAGATAAAAATAATAGAAACTCCATAGATTGATCTTATTATTGTCAAAAATTATATAAAGTTGTTATTGACCCAATGTGACTATAGCTATTTTTTTATCCAGTATTTGTATGGGAATTATTAACACAGAGTTTGCCATAGAAATCTAAATGATAAAAACTAAAAGTTCATTCTGAACAAGCAGATAAAATAATTAAATGGACTATTTTGGATATTAAAACCAACTAAATAAGTAGGATTAATAACGACATTCAAAAAGCTGAATAGAAGTTTACTTAACCTCACGTCAATTTACAGTTAAACTAGCTGTCTCAGTATTTATTGTATTTGCAAATTTGGAGCAAATCTATGTCGTGGCTTTCTTCGCTTAAATCAGTTTTTTCTCCTGCACAGGAGGTGAAAGAGGAAGAAGTCCAATCTGTTTTGCAAAACTATATTTTGCCAAATTCCAGTGTTTTAAAAGAACGTATTACCCAAGTCAATGTTGTAGGTCGGGTATTACAACTGACAATTAATACTTATCCTGAAGAAGCAGATCATTTACAAAAAATTCATGATGATCTTGCAGATGAATTGGAGAAGTGCGGTATTCAAGAGTTGAATCTGCATGTGATTCAACAAAAAATTCAACATGATTCGAGTTGTGCTAGTGATCAGCATGGAAAAGCAGGACATAGTTGCTCTTCAAAGCCAAAAGCTGAACACACTAATCTTCCTCCTGTTGTTGATGCTTCTGCTAAAATGGCAAACACACAAGTAGATCCTAATAATCCGCCAATTCAAAAAGCAGCACCACAACAACGAGATATTCCGAAGCATCCTCGAATTCAAAATGTCATCCTTATATCATCGGGTAAAGGTGGTGTGGGTAAATCAACCACCACAGTAAATATCGCATTGGCTTTGCACAAACTAGGCTTAAAAGTCGGGGTTTTAGATGCTGATATTTATGGTCCAAGTATTCCAACAATGTTGGGGAATGCAGGACAAACACCTAAAATTGAAGGTGAAAATTTTGTTCCACTAGAAGCTTATGGAATGGCGGTACTTTCGATCGGTCATTTAATTGGGAAAGAAAATACGCCAGTTGCTTGGCGTGGTGCAAAAGCTACAGGTGCATTGATGCAACTGTTTAATCAAGCGCTATGGCCTGATTTAGATGTTCTAGTCATTGATATGCCACCTGGTACAGGAGATATCCAATTAACCCTTGCCCAACGTATTCCTGTGACAGGTGCCGTGATTGTGACAACACCTCAGAATGTTGCGTTAATGGATGCAGTTAAAGGTATTGAATTGTTTAATAAAGTACATATTCCTGTCATGGGGGTTGTAGAAAATATGTCAACGCATATTTGCTCAAACTGTGGTCATGAAGAACAAATTTTTGGTACAGGTGGTGGAGATCAATTGTCTGAGCAATATAATATCCCGTTGCTGGGTCGATTGCCTTTAAATGTTCAAATCCGTGAAAATGCTGATGCAGGCAAGCCTTCTGTAATTGCAGGAGATGTTGCTGCAGAAAACTATATGGCTATTGCTGAAAAAATTGCACAAGCTTTACCTAAAGCCGAAAAAGATCCACATAGAATTTTCTAAGAATCAACTTCAAAAGCGTCCTCTCTTTATTTTAGAGACCGAATTAAAGAGAGGAAAATTGAGAATGAATCAATGAAATATTTAAACTTACTCGATAATAAGATTTTATACGCACTGCCCATTTTTAGTATCCTTAAAAATCAAATAATTAATGCTAAATATGAGGAGTAAGGTAAAATAGGGCTAATCAGCGTACTATGCTAAAATGATTAAAAATATTCTTAATTCAATAATAGAATTTAAATCGTCTTCTCTTTAATATCGATATAAAAATATAGAAAATTGATCAACTGGTATATTCATTGCTTAGGTATAATTTCTAATTTAAACCATTGAGTAGACCATGCTATTAAAAAATTTTTTATGTGCTTTGGGAATCTGTAGTTCGATGTTCTTGGCTGCATGTAACGATAGTGATTCAGATAAAACAAGTTCTAATTCAACGACCCAGAAAACTTTACAACCCATCGTCATTCAAGGTGCATTACCTGTAGAGTCTGAGCAAATGGCCTCAAAACTAAGCAATTCTACAGTTGAAACTTTTGGTGGCTGGACGTTTTGGAAGGGTAGCTATCAAGGGTATCCTGTGATTATCTCTAAAACAAGAATGGGAATGAGCAACTCTGCTGCTGCAACAGCAATTGCGATTGAACGTTATAAACCTATCGCAATTATTAACCAAGGAACATCGGGTGGCCATGATCCAGATCTTAATGTCTATGATATTGTTTTAGGTCGTTACACCACCAATATTGGTGCATTTAGAACACCTAAAAAAGCTGTTGGAGAGGGTTCGAATTCTCTTGAATGGACAGAAGCTTTTGATGTGCTTCCTACGGATGAGTCTGATCCTGAACCGATTGCGATTCGTAAATTTGAAGCAGATAAAGAGCTGTTATTGGCAGCGCAGCGTGCAAAAACTAATTATAGTAAGGGTCGTGTGGTTGAAGGTACTATTGGTTCAGCTGATGTATGGAACAATGAATTAGATCGAATTGCATTTTTCCATAAAAATTATGGCACTTCTGTAGAGGAAATGGAGGCGGCATCGGTAGCACAGATTGCCAGCCAATATAAAGTACCATTCCTTGGTGTTCGTATTTTATCGAACAATATTACCAACGGGGGCGCATATGACCCAGGTACTGGAGAAGCATGCCAGCATTATGTTTTAGATATCGTTGTTGAATACATGAAAGCTAAACAAGCCACTTTGAAGTAAAGTTTTACCAGAATAAGTTGGAGCTTGCTTAGAGAGTATTTGGCTGCTTTTTACGGTTATTCCACTTCTTAATCACGCTCCAACGCCAATAAATACGTGTCACAATAAAGAGTAGCGATGCAAATACAAATGCTTCAATAAACAAACCCGTCGCAAGAATTTTAGCTAGGCTAAAGTCAATATGTCCGTGTCCAAAGTTTTTGATCCAATGAATGATTTGATGGAAAACGCCGAGTAGCATTTCCTTATTGATCATATGTACATGATAAATTTTGGAACCAATCCAAAAGGCAAAAATCAAAATCGGGACAATAGTTAAGGGATTCATGATCCAAGCTAAAATTAAACCAATGGGTAGGTTTGCTTCAAAGAATAATACTGAAAAAATAATTAATAAGGTGTGGAATGGAATAGGCAAGATGCCCCAAAACGTGCCAATAAACATTGCCTTAGAAATCGATTTTCGATTGACATACCAAAGCTGAGGACTTAAGGCTTTATCGCCAAAAATCTTCATGAATTTCAAATTGTTGACTCGCTCTGGACTCGGGAGCCAAGACTGAAAAAAATGCTTTGCCATAAAAGTAGAAAATGCAAGAAAGGTCACTATTGTGCATCAATGTAGATAAAAACGACAACCTTTCTGACAAAAACCTAATGAGTAAGGGAAAAATATGGATAAAGAATAGTCAATAAAACTGAAAATTTACTTAAAAAAGCCCTCTATTCGTAACTAGGTCTGCCTATATTGGAACTACTTCTTATTTTATGGCTAATCAATGTTCTATTTTGGAATAAACATACTGATTTAAAAGATATTATTATTAATTTTTAAGTTTAAATTTGGACATAAAGCAGTATTTCTTCGACCAGTGACTTTGCAGTTTTTATCGGATTTTAAGTTATCAATGCATTGAAAATTAAATGTATTTTAATCTGGGATAATGTTCTTTAATAAGTTCTCTTACAATTATTTTTTTGCCAATTCAATTTAAAAGATTTAATCTGCGGTCAATCCATTGATGAGGTCATTTGATGATTTCATGGTTTTTTATTGGCTTGGTGGTGACGATTCTTTTGACACCAGGACCAACCAATACACTTTTAGCATCTTCTGGGATTCAAGTTGGAATTAGAAAATCTCTTGCATTAATTCCAGCAGAAGCACTTGGCTATCTGATCTCCATTTCGATTTGGGGATTAATTATTGGATCTGTGTCTAAACAGTTTCCAAGTGTACCTGTTATTCTTAAATTATTTAGTGCAGGTTATATTTTATTTCTTGCTTTAAAATTATGGCGTACAGCAAATCGAGATGAAAACTTTAGTCATGCGACAATTCGGGCGCGTGAGTTATTTTTTGCAACCCTTTTAAACCCGAAAGCACTTCTTTTTGCTTCTGCAATTTTCCCAACATACGTTTGGCAAAATGCATCTGCTTATACTTCACATATGTTGGTGTTTTTATTGTTAATCATCCCCATTGCATTTTTTTGGACATTTATTGG
Organism: Acinetobacter legionensis; assembly: GCF_048552295.1. Taxonomy (NCBI): domain Bacteria; kingdom Pseudomonadati; phylum Pseudomonadota; class Gammaproteobacteria; order Moraxellales; family Moraxellaceae; genus Acinetobacter; species Acinetobacter legionensis. The sequence continues at coordinate 26,855 of NZ_JBIMCW010000036.1, read as the reverse complement.
TTCTGTAATTTGCAGTAATAAAGTGACGTGGCTCAATCAGCGCAATATGCAAAGAACTGCATCTTTAGTTTTAGTGAGTTTTACTGTACCTCTGAGCTATTCAGCACTTTTAAGCCTTTAAAAATCGATGTTAGTTAAACTTAAGTTTGTACGTTTACTTACAGACTTGGGTTGCTCTATTTCGTCATAAACATTCCTTTCAAAAGCAATTTCAGTTAAAGTACAGCGCAGTAAATAGCACAGTTTTGGGATAGAGATAAATGGCAATTAAGTCTGATCGTTGGATTCGTGAAATGAGCGAAAAGCACGGTATGATTGAACCTTATGCAGAAAACCAAGTGCGTTATGATGAACAAGGTGAAAAGCTAATTTCTTATGGCGTATCTAGCTATGGTTATGATGTACGTTGTGCACGTGAGTTTAAAGTCTTTACCAATGTTCACTCTGCCATTGTAGACCCTAAAAATTTCGATGAGCGTAGTTTTATCGATATTGAGTCTGATGTCTGTATCATCCCTCCAAATTCATTTGCATTAGCACGTACAGTTGAATATTTCCGTATTCCTCGTAATGTTTTGACGATCTGCTTAGGTAAATCGACTTATGCTCGTTGCGGTATCATTGTAAACGTCACACCTCTTGAACCCGAGTGGGAAGGTCATGTAACATTAGAGTTTTCAAATACAACGAATTTACCTGCACGTATTTATGCTGGTGAAGGTGTTGCTCAAATGCTGTTTTTTGAATCTGATGAAGTCTGTGAAACTTCTTATAAAGATCGTGGTGGTAAATACCAAGGTCAGGTTGGGGTAACCTTACCTAAAGCTTAAATTAAAAAATGAGATGAAAGAAGCAAGTGTATATCACTTGCTTCTTTATGTGTTCACCAACATAATAAATATGATTTAGACATTATTTTATAATAAAAATTTTATAATAGAATGAGAGTTAAGTTTAGTTAAATAAAATTTTAATTTATGTGAAATTATTGTTTTTTATCGGAAAATACAAATTTTTATTCGGTCTGAATTTCGATCTATGATACAAATAAACATTAAATCTAAATGTAATTTATATCATGTTATTTATTCTTATCTCGAAGGGTAATTTAACATAAGTAATAAGGTCAAGCTTTGCTAAGGATGGAAGCGTAAGATGTCCCAAAGAAAATATTTAAGTTTTGTATTGCTAGCATTGAGTGGTTTAGGGATAAATGCTACTTATGCTGCAACATTACAAGCACTGACTGATGAGCAATTATCAGAAACGACAGGTCAAGCATTGATGAGTTTGACGTATACAGCACCTACAGATGCTAGCAATCTTGAATCTCAGCGAGTGAATGGTGCGAAAAATGTTGGTTTTTATAAATTAGGCTTAGAAGCAGAAGTATCAATAAATGCGAACATAAAAAAATTACAACTTGGTTGTGGTGGTATGAATGGTGCTGGAGATTGTGACATTGATATTGATAATTTAAGTTTGAGCGGCTTAAAATTAAATAGTGACGGGAATGTCGCTATGACTAACGAAGAAAGAGCCTCTTCAGATGCAGTACTAACTAATCCATTTCTTGAGTTTGCAATAAAGAACCCGGATAAAGCGTCTACAAGGGAAATAGTTGGTTTACGATTAAGTGCTGATAAAATAGTCGGTCTATTGTCGGCTGGAACTAATAATAATACACCTAATGGAATCAATACATTATCTGGTTTCATGCAAATTAGTGGGTATGGTACAGCAACGACCGCGCAATCAACGTTTGGTTTAAAAAATTCTGAACAAGTTACATCTTATGCGGATGTAAATGTTTTACCTCCGTTGTGTACTAGTGGTTGTGGTAGTAATCAAAAGTATACAGCTGGTAATGTGAACAGTGATAATAAAGGAATTGTGATTCCTTCACTAAAAGCAGACTTTGTTATTAATAATGCACAAGTACTGGGCAATCGTATGAAGTCAGCAAATGTACTAGCTGTCACGGATATTCCTGCTATTCCTTTGACTGAAACAGCTGGGCAATTAGGTGTTCATATGGCTGATTGTATTAAGATTTTAGGCATATGTGCAAAACAAGATACTTTTATTAAACTAAATACAAATCTAGTTAATTTAAAAGGGGATATTCAGTTTAGTGAAGGGTTAGGCTATATCCATAATATACCAATCAGTAGTGCAGGTTATTTGTCATTGCAAGCGGGGCAAATCCAGTGGCCCGGAGCTAAAGAGGTTGCTCAAAATGGATGGTGGTTATCTATGCAAGATCCAATTAATTTAGGTAAGTTAAACCCGCAAGGAGAAGTTGATATTTCTTCAGTATATAGCCAAGTAGCGTCAATTTTAGGTACATATCTTGCTACTGCACCTTATAAAGTTTCAGTTGATAGTGCTGATGGTATAAATGCATTATTTGGAAGTGGTATTACAAAAACATTGCCAAATATTGATTTAAGTGGTCAACGAGTAAATATACCTTTGTCAAATCTGATCTTGACTTCTCAAAATGTAGTATCGAACTGCTATGGCTCATTAAAATTCTGTTAGTTTTATCACGTTATAGCGATTTCAGAAAGCTTTAATATTTTGATGAATTAATTTTCTGTATAAATATTTTAAAACCCACTTTTGTGGGTTTTTATATGTTAAATACGATTACCACAGATATCTTTGGTGTTGGAAGAGTATTTTAAAGTCAGTTAGTGGCTGTCAAAGATAAGTGTTTCCATTGGCTGATAAGTTCCTGTAAATAATACTAGATGGCTATCTATAAGACCAAAAATTTAGAAACTGATTCTTATAGTGCTGTATTATTAATATAGTCTTTATCTACACCATTTAAATTTATTCCAATTTGTTTTGAATCTTGCTCTAAATAAAAACCAATTCTGAATAGCCATCGATTTTATAGACGTCCTTAGCTTTGGGTTGATAGTTGAATTTGCGTGGATTTTTCCTTGTAATGAGTTTTAGAGTTTTTTTATTTTATAGCATCATAATTTTTCAATAAAAATTACAATCATTTTGTCGGAAATTTAGTCTTAACAGAAATATATTGTGATAGATTAATCACAATATATTTCTCTATTGAAAACTAAAATACATTTTTGTAGCGCTAACAGCCTAAATTTTATGAGATTTATCTAAGAACTGGCTGCGTTATTAAAATAATAGAGATTCACAATTTTGAACATGGTCTAAGGATAAGGAGATGTTCATGCTGAAAATAAGACCTTTGTGTTTAACACTTTTTTCTTTAAGTACTTTGGCAGTATTTAATGTATATGCAGAACCAACAACTTTAAAAAGTATGTCAGATGAACAACTGTCTGAAACCACAGGCCAAGCTTTGATGAGTCTAGCTTATCTTGCACCAAATGATTCTACTAATTTAATGAGTAAATATAGTAGTGGTTCAAACGTTGGTTTTTATAAACTTGGACTTGAAGCAGAAATGGACTTAAATGCAAATATTAAAAACTTGCAGCTAGGTTGTGGTGGTGCAAATGGTGCTGGTGCATGTGATGTTGATATTAAAAATTTATCATTGAGTGGGTTACCTGCAAATTACGATTCCTCAAGTGGTAATTCCCCTGATTTCGGAAGTGCAGGTCGAGCATCTACTAGCGCAAAATTAAGCAATCCATTCATGGAGTTTGCTGTAAAAAATCCAAACTCTGCTTCAACTCGTGAAATTGTTGGTTTACGTTTTAGTGCTGAAAAAATTACGGGGCTTTTAACAGCAGGTTTAACCAATGGAAGCACTCCTTCTTCAACAGATGGTATCCAGTCACTTAGTGGCTTTATGCGTATAGCACAGACACAAGGGGAAGTTGATACTTTAGGTGGTAAATTTGGTTTGGTAAAAGATCAATCAATTGGTGGAAATATTAAGTTATTAGGGGGGGTTATAAATAAATGGATTCAAAGTTATCCAAATGCACAAGACAATATACTCAATGGTACAACAGGTATTACTGTTCCTGAAATTAATGGAGTAGGTTTCACATTACCATCATTTCAGGTAAATGGTTCTCGACTAAATGCAGCAATAGCAAAAGATATTTTGTTAACACTTCCTTCAATTCCTTTGGCAACTCCTGATAATTGTACTGGAGGGGCAACATATTGTAATCAATGGGCAAATGATCAATTAAAAGTAAATTTAAGAGATACGGGTAATCATAATGCTGAGTCATGTATTTTATGGTTATGTGATGCAACTTTCAAAATGGGTCAAGGTTCAAATTTAAGTAATTTAAATTTAAATGTAACTTTTAATCAGGCTTTAAGTATGTTTCATAATATTCCCTTACAAGGAACAGGTGGTTATTTAAGTTTGCAACAAATGGCTTTACTATGGCCAGGAAGTTATGTGGATTCATCTGATACTACTGGTAAGACATTAAACCAAATGACAAAAACTGATGTTGCTCAAAAGGGGTGGTGGATGTCTTTTGCTGATCCTGTGCAGCTAGGCTATTTAAAAGGTGGGGATAAAGTTGACATTTCTCCCGTTTTGCCACAATTAGCAGTTCTGATTACTAAACAATTAGCAGATAATCCAATTGATTTAGGACTTGGAGATGCAATTACAGCATTAGTCAGTGCGCCAATTACCAAAACTCTGAATATTGATATTGGTCCATATACGGCCACAAATCCAGCAAGATTAACACTTCAAAATTTAAAATTAACGAACCAAGAAGTTTCAACCAACTGTTATGGTTCTTTAAAATTTTGTTAACCCAACTATTTGAAGATCTATAAAGCAATAGCGTTAAAGGCTATTGCTTTTCATTGTCTACGAATATTCGTTTATCGGAAAATCGTATATTTTACATAAAAGACTTTGTCATAATAAAAAATATTGCATAATATAAAATGTGATATAGATAACAAAACTGTATGAACAAGGGAAGATAATTTTATACAGTTGAAGTGAAAATTTAAGAAATAAAATAAAATATGGTGCGGAGCATCGTATAACACAGGAAGGTCGTGGATGACTACACTCAATTATACGGTAAAATTTCATAAAACCGTTTTAGCGAGTTTTATTGGCTTATTGATCAGTCAATCTTGCTTCGCACTTGAAGAAATGTCAGATGAAAAGTTAAGTAATACAACGGGTGAAGGGATTGCCTTACTTCCTCAAGATGCTTATATGGTTTTTCGTGGCGTTGGTGTTAATGAAACAGCTACACAATTATTAGATCGAACTAAAGATACGGGATCTATTAACTATATTCCTGTTGGACCATTAAGTCTTACGGCCGCAGACACTAATAAAAATAACAGCATTGATTCTGGTGATTTGGCTGTAGGAAAAGCGGATTTATTTTTATACGGTTTAGCACTTTCTAAAGCCAATGATGCAGATCCAAATGATATCAATGAACGGGTGGGAATGCTTAAAAATACTTCAGGTGTTGCAACAGCAATTAATGCAATCAAAAGCTGGGGAACTGCAACTAATCCTTGGATTTTGAAAGTAGATACGATGGATGCCGTGCCAACATTTACGCCAGATATTGCAGGTGGCTCAAAAAATACGGACACAGGCAAAGTCACTTATTTAGCTTTAGAAGCACCTGCTTTTGAGACTGGAACATTGGATGCCGAGGGTTCAGATGCTTATAAGCTTAAACTAGGGATGTGGGCAGATGCTTTTGTCCGAAATCCAAACAAAAAAGATGGTGATCCAAACCAGTTCCAATATGGAACAAGTACAGGCACTCGAGGTAATGGAACCGAAATAACAAATCGAGAAAATCGGATTCGGTTGCAAGCAATTTGGAATAACTTTAGTTTAAATGGTAGTAAAATTCAGTTATTTCAAACTTTAGATGGTGCAACTAATACTGGTGGTTTGAGTCCATTTTATAATAAAACTTTGGGTTTGGCTGGTGTAATCCGTTTAAATAGTGGTGATGCTGCTAATTTGAAATTAAAAACAACAGACATTGCATCTGAAAGTATGAGTGCAATTTCTACTAATACTCTCCATGCAGGAGCAAATTCGACATTAAGTACATCTTCAACAGGGAATTGTGGTAACAGTGGTACAGGAGCGATTAGTAATGGTTCTGGTGTTGGGTGTCAATATATAGTTCAAAAACGAACACGCACTGATTCGAAAACGTTAACACGTAGTTGGGATTTACCCGCAGAATATCAAAATAGAGTGTTACGTTTAAGCACTCAAGAAACAACAGATACTAATTTACTGTACACACCAGCATTAGATACTTCTGGAAATGCAAAAGCACCAACATTTGCAAAAGACGAAGGTATTTTTATTTATAATTTAAATACCAACTTGGTTTTAGGTTCTTTGTATCAGCCTTTAATTTTAGGATCTGATGGTAAGAATTTTAGTTTGGAAATTGCACGTATTCCAAATAAAGAGTCGATCTATAAAAAGATTTATACGGATTATACTGGAGCCGATTCATCCTATTTGGGTTCAACTTGTAATATTTACCAATGTGGTACTTCAACTATCTCAGGCTATCAAGGCAACAATGCAACCCACAGTAGTATTAGTATCGGAACTGTTTATAGTGATGATGGTGGAAAAACTTTAAAAGCATATACAGGAGCAGATGCTGTAGGGGTGTCTTTTGGCAATTTAGTAAAGTCAAGTACTGTTTCAAATACATTAACAACTAATGAAATAAGATATGCTCAGCGTCAATTACAAAGTCAAACATGGCTTCAGAATAGTCGATGTTCTACTACTGGTATTTTTGGATGTAGTAATGTCACATCAACATCTGGAACATTAACTCAGTGGCAATATAACAATGGTTCTAACTGGGTTAATTCATTAACTGGATCGCAGACTAAGCCAAATGATGCAACAGCTTGTGGTACAGGTTTTGGTGCAAGCAACTCTTGTAATAATTTTCCAAATCCAAACCCGAATACAACTGAAATAAATGCTACTACAGCGAACCGTACTTGGTCTGATACAAATTTAAATGGTGCAGCTTGGCGTACAGCTTCAAATACAACAGTTGATAATTTTATAGGATCGGGTAATGGAATTACAGGGGCGACAATATTAAACAATAACATGGCTCAAACACCAAATATACCAGGGACACCCTTGAATAATTTAGGTTCAGCCTTAATTGATGGAATGCTGATTCAGCATATGAAAATAACCACCAAAGGCTTATAAGATAAGGAGAAATATGATGAAAAAAAGTGTGCTTCTTATTTTAACCAGTTTGGTAAGTTTTCATTTGGCCGCTATGGAAGCTTTAACTGATTCCGATTTGCAACAGGTTGAGGGGCAAGCTGGCGCAGATTTATCTTTAAAATTGGTGTTGAATCAGGTTAATGCAAGTGACTCATATTACGCTACTGGAAATGCTTATAAGTTCGATAGTGATACTGGTGGGGTGTGCGCAAAATTAGAGTTTTGCCGCTTAGCACTTTCAGTAAACAATAGATATGTAGATGCTGGTGGCGCTGCAAACAGTGTCAGTGGCAATAAACTGTGGGTGGTATTTAAAGGAATTCAAGGTACGATTAATATTCAGAAACTTGGATTAGATGGTGTGGACTTAGTCTACAGAGGTATTGACGCTGCTGGGACACCATGGATTAAACCTGCAATTCAGCTGGGTTTTGATGCAACAAATCCAATTCAAATTCGAAACTTTGGTTTTAATGCATTATCGATTGAAAAGGATGAGTTCACAAGCCAGACCAATGCAAATGGAACAGTCACTGAAAACTCTTCTGGAGCAACAGCCGATAAGTACGGCTATTTAAAAAAGACCATCTATGATGCAACGACTGCAGCCAACTCCACTTATGACCAAGGTAACGAAACCGGTTTTATGGGCATGCGTATGAATGGAAATTTGGCATTGCAAGGTAAAATCATGATGTTTAGTTGTAATTCTACGAGTAACAAGCGTTGCTAAGATAAAGTAAATCTGAGGGTTTAGGAATGAACATAAAAAAACAAGACCATGGAAAAAGATTTATTTTAAATACATTAGCTTTGAGCTTGTTGGCTATACATATACCAGCTTATGCGTTGCAAGCTTTAGATGATAGTGATTTAAGAAACGTAAATGGTCAAGATGGTGTACATATTGAGGCAAGCTTAAAAGAAGCCAATATTAAAACATTATATTGGACAGATCAGGTCGGTCGCGCAGAATCAGATGCAACCAGTCAAGCGCTTATTGCAACAGCAGATACGGTTAAAATACAACAGAGCAATACTTCTACAGATCCATTAAAAGCCGATATGAAGCTTAATATAGGGACTGTTGCAGGAAAAACTGGAGTGAATTTAGATTTATCCCTCTCTCCTATGCTTATGACTGTCGATTCATTTCGTGTTTGTGATAGTGATCCAAGTGGAGCACGTTGTAGTGCAAAACTGGGCAATTTAGCGGTACAAACGGCGTCAAATACAAGTATTGGATTAAAAACCAGCAATGGCCTTTTAAGTAAAACAGATCAGGTTGAGCTGACTTTAGGACTTCAAAATGCCAACATCTATTTGGGGCAGAGTAGTGCAAAAAGTGAGTTAAATCAACTAATTCTAAAAAACTTTAATTTTAATTTTAAAGGTAAAGGCTTTGCATTTATAGATGCCGCTGAAGGTTTTAAATTACAAACGAATTCTGGAAGCAATATAGCAGGTGCAAGTCAGGCACCCGATACTAATTATGGCTATGTGGATTTAACACGAGTGGTTGATCCAGCTTCATCAAAAGCAGGTTTTATTAATACAGGTAGTTATGGAAACGGAAGTTCTACAACAAATGCCGGACTAAACCTTGAAATTATGGTGAATAATAAAGGAATAAATCCTACCTCTCTTTATGATGTAGATAATTATAATACGCCAACGGGAGCAAAAGGACTGATTCGCGTAGGTGCAAGTGGGCGTATGGTGAATGGCTCACTCCAATTTCGTGGTGTGCAAAATGCCAGTAGTTTAATTGGTTCTGCTGTTAATTCGAGTGGTACAGATACAGGAAAAGATATCGTTGGTAGTTCAGGTATCGCCTTTCGTATGAAGACGGATTTCACCAAAGAGGGCGATACTATGCTGACTGGCGGTGGAGATGCAACAACTTTGGAAATTGGTGGTGCAGGATTAAATAGTTATGGCTTCGAGTTTGGTAATTTAACAGGTTTACAAAAAGGAACTCGTGCTTCTTTTGATACGGGAAATATTTTTTTAAACCTAACTGATTCTAAGCAAGTCACCATACCTGTAAATGCAACCTTTCAAAATTCAAGTTTTGGTAATGGTCAAGCTTTAACTAGTTTGAATGATTATAAACAAGATATTTATACGACTCTATCGGCAGCTAATCGTCCTTATGCTGTGGTAGCTTCAATCCGTGGTGGAGAGTTCCAAGCCATCTCCAGACGAGGACGATTTACTACTACTGCTGGTGTTGCCGCGGGGAATTTATTTACCGAGAACGGTCTAAATAATCGATGGGGGCTGGCTTTACCATTTTATAACTTAAATGCTAATTTAGCGATGTATGGTACAACAGTTGATGCTGATAAAGCCTATTACTACTTAACTGATGGTACTAAAAACAGTGTAGCAGCAACAGCTGGTACTCAAACCTCTCGACTTGGATTTTCTTTAGGTCTTAGTACGGACGGTGTGGATAAAAATGGGACAACTAAGCTTGGCAATAAAACCACATCTATTCTGGTGATTGATGGTGGTCAGGTGAAAAATGATGCTGGTGTTCCTATAGCAGGTACTTCTAGGGACTATTATTTAGGCTTAAGAAACATTGATATGTTGCTGAAAGGGAATGGCAGCATAGGCGTTGAGAATGGAAGTTTAAATTTAAGTTTAAAAAACATGCTGGTGGTAATGGCGGCAGAAGTGGCAGCAGGTTATTTGCCTGGAACCACATATGCATCATGTGCTGGTGGTATTGCGACAGCAAGTGTAGCTTGTGGAAATAAGCGTGTTTCAGATTCTAATAATTTCGCCAAAAGTGATGATGTGCTATTTGGTCTAAAACTTCGCTTTGGTGGTGATATGGATTTGTCACTTATTCCAAATAGTGAAATTAAAGCAGATGGAACAGGAAATCGTTTAACTGTGGTCGGCGATTTAAAATTGGCAACTACAAATAATACAATTCAAATTAGTGATCCAGCAAATGGTTCTACACTTGGTTTAGATAACTTGACAGGCGATATTCGTTTTAACAATGCGATTGTGATCAGCAAAAACTCAACCACTGGGAATGGTCAGGTTGGATTTAATGCAAGTTTACAATTTAATCCAACACAATCGGTTGATGGTGTATTTAGAGCGAGAGATTTAAACTTTTATCCACCTTCAATGAATGGTGCTTTGGTTTCAGGTGCGCGTTTAGGTGAAATGGCGTTGACAGGTGGTCGTTTAACCAGTGAATTCAACATTATTCCACGCAACTAATGCGTTATTGGTCGGGTTATGCTTTTATCATAAAGAATTTCTGATTAGACTGTGACGTGGTAGGCAGTATATAAATTTTCCTAAGGATTAGGATAATGAAAAAAAATAGAAAGCTAGGATGTATATCATTATTGATACTAAGTCCAGTTGCGATGGCAATGGAACCTATGGATGATCAAAGTCTTTCCCAAACAACAGGGCAAGATGGAATTAATGTTGGTATAAATCTGAGTAAGGTTCAACTGAATCAACTGTCAATCATTGATCGTGATGGATTTGGTTCGACTGTGAATGATGCCAATAAAGCATCCCTAGTTCTTGCGGGTAAAAGTGCAACTACTGTTGCTGACCAAAGCGTTAATATTACTTTTCTTGGGGCTTCAAATACCCCAACCATGAATATTGTCATGGACACAGATAGTGGAATAAGTGGTAAACCTTTTGCCAATATAGGAATGAGCTTTGCAAGCAATATTTCGGGTATTAAAGTTTCACCATTTGCACTTTACTTGGTTGGTGCGAATTCATCTTCTGGGCCTACAGGATCTCAATCTATTTTTACAGGAACCAGTGAAAAGTCAGATGTCATTAAATTTTTAAAAATGGACAACGGTTTTGATATTAACTTTACTGCAGCTAAACCATCGATTAATTTGCAGCTTGGAAATGCACCTCAAGGACGTATGATTGTATTTGGTGGGGCAATTCAATCAATTTGTGGTACGGGAACAGGCTGTGCTATTACACTTTTATCGGATGATAGTGATATTGGTGCAAATTTTAATTTCCAGTTAACAGGAACAGATAAAACCAATGGTTTTTCATTAAAAGGTTTCTATGCTGGTGTTGAACCAACAGGTTTTGTATTTGGTAATACAGGTGAATCGAGTAAGTTTGATCTTGGAATCAATCAGATGATTATGGGAACAAGTGGAGCAAGTGCAGCAGGAGCTTTTAATGGTTTGCAAAATGGCTCGATGGGGAACTTTGGGGCAATCGGGACATCCGTTACAGATTTAAAAGTAAAAATTAATGGGCTGTAATAATGTTTTATAAATAGTAAAGTATTAAAAAACCCGCATGCAGTGAGTTTTTTAATACTATTGAAAAAACTATTTTACTAATTTAGCCAATAACTCATCTTTACTTAGATTTATAGATTCTGCATCTCTACGACCTTTATATTCGAAAGTACCAGCATCTAAGCCTTTTTCACCAATGACAATACGGTGAGGAATACCCGTTAACTCTAAGTCAGAGAATTTAACGCCTGGACGTTCATTACGATCATCGAGTAAAACATCGTAGCCTGCAGCCTGTAATTCAGCATAAAGTATTTCAGCAGCCTCAAGTGTACGTGGAGATTTTTGAGCATTCATTGGAACAATTGCAACTTCAAAGGGTGCAATCGCAGATGGCCAAATAATACCTTTCTCATCAAAGTTTTGTTCTATTGCTGAAGCGACTACACGTGTTACACCAATCCCGTAACACCCCATCGTCACGACTAAAGGTTTGCCATCATCACCTAAAACTTTACAACCTAATGCTTCAGAATATTTTGTACCTAATTGGAAAATATGACCAACTTCAATACCTCGTTTAATTAAAATTGTTCCTTGACCATCTGGAGAGGGATCACCTTCAACCACATTACGTAAGTCAAAAACTTCTGTAAATTTTGCATCACGCTCCCAATTTATTCCAGTTGCATGTTTATCAACTTCATTGGCACCAGCAACAAAATCAGAAAGTACTGAGGCTGCACGGTCAACAATTACAGTTAAACCTTTATCTACGAGTCCTTGTGGACCACAGAATCCTGCGGTTAAACCTAGAGCATTCAGTTGAGCATCTGTTGCAAATGTTAAAGGTGCAGCAATGAGTGGATGCTTTTCAGCTTTAATTTCATTAAGCTCGTGGTCGCCACGTAAGAATAACGCGATAACTGGGACATGGCCCTTTTCATCAACAACACCTTGTACAAGTAAGGCTTTTACAGATTGAGCTGGATCTGTATTTAAAAATACAGAAACGTCAGCAATTGTTTTTTTATTTGGTGTATCTACAATTTTTAGATCTTGAGTTGGTTCAGCACGCTCACCAGTCAATACTGCTTCAGCCATTTCAACATTGGCCGCATAGTCCGATACTGTTGAAAAGGCGATATCGTCTTCGCCACTTGAAGCAAGTACATGAAACTCATGTGAACCTGAACCACCAATGGAGCCAGTGTCAGCTTGAACAGGGCGAAAATTTAAACCTAAGCGTGTGAAAATTCGGCAATATGTGTCATACATGACATCATAAGTTTCTTGTAACGAGGCTTGATCGACATGAAAAGAATAGGCATCTTTCATAATAAATTCACGAGAACGCATTACGCCGAAACGTGGACGAATTTCATCACGGAATTTAGTTTGAATTTGATAAAAATTCATCGGAAGTTGTTTATAACTTTTTAATTCATTACGAGCTAAATCCGTGATGACTTCCTCATGTGTAGGACCTAATACAAAATCATTGCTATGACGGTCTTTAAAACGCAGCAGTTCTGGACCATATTGTACATAACGACCAGATTCCTCCCATAGCGAAGCTGGTTGTGTTACGGGCATTAATGTTTCCAAAGAGCCTGCACGATTCATTTCCTCACGAACAATCGCTTCAACTTTATTGAGCACACGCACACCCATTGGCAGCCAAGTGTATAAACCTGAAGCCAATTTACGGATCATCCCAGCACGTAACATGAGCTGATGTGAAATGACTTCAGCATCATTTGGGGTTTCTCTTAACGTTGCAAATAAAAAGCGACTCGCGCGCATGGAAACTGTCCTAAAATTTTTAGATTTAAAAAAGGATTATACGATAAAAAAATACGATAAAAAAATAAGCTGAACATTTTTAATGATTGTTTAAATTGAAAACTTTATATTCTTACGCTATCGATGTGATCTGACTTTGCTTTTAACTTAAAAGCATCCAACATTGCGGGTGGCTGTTCTCAAAGTTTAGATTTTTTGTTAAGATTTATTTAATAATAAAGCTGAAAAACTTTTAATTAAAAGGTGATTATTCAAGCTTTTTGAGGCGGTTAATAATATCATCATAGTGTGTTTGTGTAGAGCGATAGTTGTTTTGTAGGTTTTCGATATAATTTTTTGTTTTTTCGATATTTTCTGAGTTGTATTTGATCCGATCTTTAAGTGTTACAGGGACGGTATTTCCTTTGCGATAATATTCCATTTCCTGTCGTTTAAGTATAATTCTTGCACTTTGAAGCTGTTTAAGTGTTTGGTTTTGAAGTGCTATTTGTTGTTTTAGACTGTTTAGAAGTTCATTTCTTTTGTTGATTGCAACAGATGAGTTGCCATAAGCACGCTTTAAACGTGCATCTTGTTCTAACTTACGTACTTCAGATGCGCGTGAAGTCGATTGTTGCAAATCTTTTTCGACATTATAAGCTTGGTTGCGTTTGATGACTTGCATATTGCGATCAAGTGCTTCATAACCATTTTTAATGTGTGCCGGTGTAACCGATGTGCTGATGTTAGCAACCCCATTTTTATCATAATACCTATACCATACTGCCTTAGCCGGAGGTGTATCAGCATAGACCGATAACGTGTAAATGAGTAAGCAAACTGAGAGCAAAATACTGAATATTTTTTTTATTTTTGAACCTAAATTTTGGTAATAGATTATTCTATCCATTTAAAGTCTGCCATCCCCAAAAAATCAATGTAAGTTATATGATTTTGAAACTATCTTTGGCCATTTTATGTGGTTACAAAATTTTAATAAACAATTAACTTCTAAAAAAAAGCATAATATTTTTTTTTATGTGAGCTTTGCTGTGTTTTACTGTTTGAAGTGAGATTTCCGACAAGAAATGCTCATTGATAAAGTGAGTTAATATATGTTAAAAAAACATGCTTAATTGTAAAAATAAATCTGTACAGCACAATTCATTCCAAGCTTACGGAAAGGGGCATTAAATGGACGATAAATTTCAAAATTTAAAAGTCATGGTGATCGATGATTCTAAAACTATTCGTCGTACTGCTGAAACATTATTACAAAGAGAAGGTTGTGAGGTTGTCACTGCTGTAGACGGTTTTGAAGCTTTATCTAAAATTGCTGAAGCAAATCCAGATATTGTTTTTGTCGATATCATGATGCCTCGTCTTGATGGCTATCAAACCTGCGCTTTGATTAAAAATTCTCAAAATTATCAAAATATTCCAGTCATCATGTTATCAAGTAAAGATGGCCTGTTTGATCAAGCAAAAGGTCGTGTTGTCGGTTCGGACGAATATTTAACAAAACCATTTAGTAAAGATGAACTATTAAATGCTATTCGCAATCATGTAACTGCTTAACGGTTAATTTGGGGGAAATAATGACAAAAATTTTAATAGTTGATGATTCACCGACAGAAATGTTTAGATTTAAAGAAATTCTAGCTAAACATGGATTCGAGGTGATTGAAGCGACCAATGGGGCAGATGGTATAACACTCGCGCAAGCTGAATTGCCTGATCTTGTTTTAATGGATGTTGTTATGCCAGGTGTAAATGGTTTCCAAGCGACTCGTCAGATCGCGCGCGGTGCGGCCACCAAGCATATTCCGATTGTGATTGTAAGTACTAAAGATCAAGAAACCGACCGCGTTTGGGGAAAACGTCAAGGGGCTTGTGACTACTTAACAAAGCCAATTGATGAGAATCAGCTGATCAATACGATTAAGCAACATCTACAAGCAGGGTAGTGTATGGCAGCAAATGGATTTATCGAATTACTTCGATTGTCTAAGCGAGGAAATAAAAATTACGCTGACAATGAAAATGAAGTAAACCGATGGTCAGGCATTGCATTTGAAATGATGGGGCAATATTTTGTTGCTCCTTTGGGTGAGGTTTCAGAAGTTATTTATCCGCCAAAATATACACCTGTTCCTAATGTTCAAGGTTGGGTGAAAGGTTTAGCAAATATTCGCGGACGATTATTATCAGTTTCTGATTTGGCTTTTTATTTAACGGGGCATAGAAGCCAATTTCTACCTACTCAAAAAGTCTTATGTATTAGTCATAATGACCACTATGTTGGGCTGATCGTAGATCAGGTTTTGGGGATTCAACATTTTAATAAAAAAGGTTTTTTTTCTAAAAACAATGAATTAGAAGAAAACCTTCAAACTTACTGTCAGGGATATTTTCAGCAGCATAATCAAGCTTGGAATATATTCTTATTTAGTCGTTTGTTAAATGATCCTCAATACATGAATGCATCAGAAAAATTTATAAACTAGCTTTGACGCCTAATTAAGAGTTAAGCGAATCGGGAGAAGCTGAATGGGCTTTAAACTAAAGAAGAAAAATACAGGGGATACTGCTCAAAAAAGTAGTTCAGGTGTAGTAACCAAAACCAAATCAAAAATTGATGAATTTGCAAAGTTGTTTGGGGAAAGCGACAAATCTAAGCCATTTATTCAAATGGCCATTGCCAGTATCATCGTTGCGATTATTTTGCTTTTGGTTTTATTCTATACAGTTCCTCGAAATAACGACTTAACTCGTAGTTTGGGTGAATTAAAACTTTTATCACAGACATTATCTCGTCAAGCAACTGAAGCGACGGCATCTGGTTCAGCAGAATCAATTAGTGCTTTAGTTACATCACAAAAGAAATTTAAAGAAAACTTAGATGTCGTCAAAGATATTCATGCGTCTTCAAAACAAGTAGAGGGTGTTGAAAAAATTTGGCAACAAGTTTCTGCTGATATCGACATGATCGCGACACATCAGAAAATTATTAACCAATTATATGATACCAACATTGCTGTTGCTGATGTGATTCCTGGGATGCAGGCTGAATATAACGCAATGGTTGACCAGATGGCTCGTGATAATATGCCAAGTACCCAGGTTGTCATCGCGAAGAACCAAGTATTTCTTGCGGAACGTATTTTACGTTCTATTGGTTCAGTACTAGGTGGTTCTGATAATACACGTGCTTCAGCTGACGACTTTAATGCGGATACCGAAACTTTTGGTACCTACTTAAATGCTCAATTAGATGGTAGTGCTGATTTAGGTGTAACACGTATTGATAAACCTGAACTACGCGAGTCTTTAGAGAGTATTAAAGCTGATTACAATGAAATTGTGCAACTTGCTTCGACTTCTGTATTGAAGAACTCGGATCAGATTTTTAAAGTACGTCAAGCATCGTCAGACATCTTTGCTCAATCGGATAATTTATTAAAAGGTTTGGATCGACTTTCAGTGAATACTGGTGTGGGTACGATTTTACCTGCATTGATTTTAATCCTTGCCCTCGTCCCATTTTTATTTGCAGTATTTAAACTACTCGGTTTACGTAGTGAGTCGGATAAAGTCCGTGTAACACGCTTACAAGATGAGTATGACCGTAACCAGAATGCGATTTTACGTTTACTTGATGAAATTGCCGATTTGGCAGATGGTGATTTAAGTTCGTATGCAACAGTATCGGAAGACTTTACGGGTGCTATTGCCGATTCGATTAACTTTGCGATTGACCAATTACGTGATCTGGTATCTCGAATTAACGATACTTCTCAAGAAGTTGCACAATATACTCAGAATACGCAACAGATTACTAACCAATTGGCTGAAGCCTCTGAGCATCAGGCTCAAGAGATTGCAGGGGCATCAACAGCGATTAATGAAATTGCACAGTCCATTGACCACGTATCTGCAAATGCGGCTGAATCAGCAGAAGTAGCACAGCGTTCAGTACAAATTGCATCCAATGGTGCAGATGTGGTAAACCGCTCAATCGAAGGTATGGATACCATTCGTGAACAGATTCAAGAAACTTCTAAGCGTATTAAACGTTTGGGTGAATCTTCTCAAGAGATTGGTAACATTGTATCGCTAATTAATGATATTGCCGACCAAACCAACATTCTGGCATTGAATGCAGCAATTCAGGCATCTATGGCTGGTGAAGCGGGACGTGGTTTCGCTGTGGTTGCGGATGAGGTACAGCGCCTTGCTGAACGTTCAGCATCTGCAACGAAACAGATTGAAACGCTGGTTAAAACCATTCAGACCGATACCAACGAAGCTGTAATTTCAATGGAACAAACCACATCGGAAGTTGTGCGTGGTGCGAACCTTGCAAAAGATGCGGGCGTTGCTTTGGGTGAAATTCAAACGGTATCAAGTAATTTGGCTGGTTTGATTGAAAGTATTTCTGAGTCGGCTAAATTGCAGTCTGCTTCAGCAGGTCATATTGCAAATACGATGAATGTCGTACAAGAAATTACTTCACAAACTACAGGGGCAACGTTTGATACAGCCCGTTCGGTTTCTGAATTGGCAAGTATGGCGGATTCATTACGTCAATCAGTTTCAGACTTTAAATTACCTGACTAAAACGATTGATACTTTATACGTGCAATATCTCCTGTAACAAGTGGGTATTGCACTGAATGGAAAGCCTTCTAAAGCCATTCAGATTGACTGTATTTTGAAAGGTTTTAGTCCCAAAGACGGGAACTAACATAGAAGCCTGAGCTATGAAAGAAATATTAAAACATTTAGTGGAACATGTCACTTTACCTGAAGATGAGTATCTTGGTCAGGATGATGAAATTTTAGAAATTTTTGTAGAAGAACTCGAAGAAATTTTTGAATTGTTACAAACGTCTCTTGATCGCTGGCAACTCGAAGAGTTTAAAGATACAGAATTGGTCAATATTCGCCGTTATTTTCATACTCTTAAAGGGTCTGGACGCATGGTGGGGGCTAAACGTTCTGGTGAGCTTGCTTGGACTGTTGAAGATACATTAAATCGTACTATTACGAAAAATCTGGAACTTACTGCTGAGATTCAACAATATGTACGCGCAGTATTTAATATTTATAAGTTTAAACTGTATTCAGAGTTTTTAAATAGAAAACCGCATCATTTAGCTTTAGCACCTTTGGTGTATTTGGGGCAACAATTACAACAGAAACAAAGCTTAGAACCTGCTTTAGGCGAGTTACTGGCATTATCAAATACACTAGATAATGAAAATGTCATTACGGGGTTGGAGATTGGCGAAGATACGGTAATAGCAGACCTAATCTCTATGACAACTCCGCATGTGATTGATCCAGTTGTAAGTGGTTCCTTAAATACTGTTGAAGATGTAGTGCTTGAATCGACGATTTTAGATGATAGTTTAACATCTGAAACCTTGGAGATTTTTGTCGAAGAGTCAGAGGAACATCTGGCGGCAATTAAAGACTTTTTGCACTTAGAAGAACATACGCCTGATCAATATAATCGCTTGATTCGTGCCTTACATACTTTGCGTGGTAGTTCTTCAATGGCGCATGTCAATGAGGTCTTTGAAGCAAGTGGTAAAGTAGAGCATTTATTTAAAGTATTGGTTCAAGAAGATACTGAATCTTCAAAAAATGAAAATGCTTTACTAACCTACTATGCTGAATTTGTCAGTGACTATCTCTATGTTTTAAAGCTGAAAGGTAATCAAGCCATTGAGCTGAAAACTATATATCAAAAATTTAATGATGCTTGGGAGCGTTATGATTTCCAACACCAATATCAGCATTCACAAACGGGGTTAGTCACACAATTAGTTGATCTGGAGATTGATCTACTGTTAGATGCCGAGTTTGAGTTTGATAAGCGAGCCCAAGTTGAATATCCAGCATATTTCCAACAGCTAACACAACAAGCACAGATGCTGATTGATCATACTAATAATCGTGCTGCACAAGGCATCCATGATTTTAGTCTGGCTTTAAAAGATGGCTATGAGCAAGTTATTCGCAAGCCTGATTTATTAAATACTGATTATGCTTTTGAAATGTTTTCTAAGGCGCATCAAGAATTTATTCATTTATTCGACACCTTGGCCTCAGGCCAACGGGTCAGCTTAAATGATTCAACACAAGCGATTCTGGCTGAGTTACATGACTATTTACACCAAGAAATAGACACAAGTATTGATGATCAGACTATTGAAACAAGTATAGAGCCGGAAATTGAGCAACAGTCAAGTACAGTATTCATTGAAGTAAATCCTGTTGAATCAGTGGGTAATTATGTACTGACACAAATTAATCTTGATAAACAGAATATTGACTCAGAGCATAGTCAGCGTGAATTTGATGCAGATGTCTTAGACATTTTTATTGAAGAAGCGGATGAGTTGTTGGTTGGGATGGATCATGACTTAAATACTTGGTCAAGCCATCCTGATGACACAACTGCATTAAATAATTTGATGCGTTATTTGCATACCTTAAAAGGTGGGGCAAATATGGTTCAAGCCACCTTTATTGGTTTGATTGCACATGAGTTAGAAACGATTTATGAACGAGTGATCAAAGGTCAGCTCAAAGCTGAACCACATCTTATTCAATCTATTCGTTTAATTCAGGATGATGTGGCAGATCGTATTCAATTGATTCGTGAAAAAGCAATCGATTATCCTGCGACTCACATTCTCAATGTTTTACAAAATATTGATCAGCAACGTCCGATTGACACGAGCCAAGCTTCAACAGCACTTGAATCGCAATTTACCCATGATTTATCAGATTTGCATGAAGTTGAATATATTGAAGATGAAATTGTTTTAACGAACGATCCAATATCGGAACAGCTTGAAATTGAACAATCTGATAAAGATCATCAATCAGCAATTAATGATCATCACTTGTTTTTAGATATTGATCAAGATCTGAATTTGGATCCTGTTGAAATGATTGCTCAAGAAACTTTTATTGAAGAGGCTCGAGAGCTGATTGATGAAGGTCTAAGCATTTTAACTCAATGGTTTGATCACCGAAGTAATCGTAGCTTCTTACTCCAATTACAACGTATTGCACACAGCTTAAAAGGTGGTGCGAAGATGGTGAAATTGGAAGAAGTCGCGGATATTGCTTACGAGTTGGAAAATGCATTTGAACAATTTGGTTTACATAATTTTAACTCAAATGTTTATGATGGCTTGCTGGAAAAAACCTTTCATTGGCTAGATACAGCTATTTTTAAACATGATTATGACAACTTTGAAAGCTTAAAATCGAGTTTAAATAGCATTGAATATGTTGATGTATCTGCACAGCTTCCAGAAAAATTATCCCGTACCAATTTAATTTTTGAGCAATCAATTAATGAGTTTGTTCAGGGGGATGGCACTGAGCCACCGTCAATGTTGGGTGAATGGGATCTTTCACAAAAAACTGAATCCAACAATGAGATGATCCGTATCTCTGCGGATTTAGTCGAAAAAATGATTGATCTTTCTGGTGAGAATGCAATTAACCGTTCACGTATTGAGATGGATCTAGGGCAGTTAGGTAATACCTTGACTGATATGGAGTTGGCAATCCAACGTTTGGCTGATCAGCTACGCCGAATGGAAGGCGAGTTGGAAAGTCAAATCATTGCAAAACATGGTGATTTAAGCTCTCGTTATGCCGATTTTGACCCTTTAGAAATGGATCAATATTCATCTCTAAATCAGTTATCAAAATCGCTGGCTGAATCTGCATCTGACTTGGTTGATTTTAAGACCACACTGGCTGAAAAGATTCGTGATACTGAAGGCTTATTGCTGCAGCAATCTCGTATTCAAGCTGAAATTCAGGAAAGCTTGATGCGTACTCGTCTTGTACCATTCTCAAGATTGTTACCTCGATTACAGCGCTTGGTTCGCCAGACCTCTTCAACAGTTAATAAGCCCACTGAGCTTTTAGTCAATAATACTGAAGGGGAATTGGACCGCAATATTCTGGAAAAGTTAGTTTCGCCGTTAGAACATATGCTACGTAATGCGATTGACCACGGGATAGAAGATGCCGAACAGCGTCAGAAATCTGGCAAAGCGTTGACAGGTCGAATTGATTTGAATATTAGTCGTCAAGGTACAGATGTGCTTGTATCGTTTAAAGATGATGGTAAAGGAATTGATCCAAAAGTTATTCGTGACAAAGCGATCGAAAAAGGGTTGATCAAAACTGATCAACAGTTAGAGCCTGAGGAAATACTTCAGTTTATTTTCCATCCTGGTTTCAGTACAGCACAGCAAGTAACACAAATCTCTGGTCGTGGTGTTGGCTTGGATGTCGTGCAAAGTGAAATTAAATCACTTGGTGGACAAGTGAGTGTCAGTTCTGAATTAGGTTACGGCTCAACCTTTACAATTACTGTACCCACAACAGTTGCGGTTAGTGATGCCTTGATGGTGAAAGTGGGTGATCAGCAATTTGCAGTGCCATTATCGCAAATTGATCGTATTGTTCGAATTTCTCCAGCTGCTTTGGAAGAGTATTTTGAAACTCAAAATGACTATTTTGACATCGATTTCCAGAGCTATAAACTACGTTATTTAGGTGAGTTCACAGCGAGTCAAGTCACTCCACGTTTACACGGGCTTGCACATTCATTACCGGTATTGCTGATCAAGGGAAGCTTAGGGCAATCCATTGCCATTCTTGTCGATCAATTAATTGGTTCACGCTCACAAATTGTGGTCAAACCAATTGGTAAGCAGTTTGCAACAATCAATGCGATTGCAGGTGCAACCATTCTTGGTGATGGGCAGGTTTGTTTGATTCTTGATGGGCAAAATATTGCACGACAGGTTCAGGCATCTACTCGTAGTAGTGCTGAACATCTTCAACAGGACAAACAACGTCATCGTGATCAACGCCGTTTGATTATGATTGTGGATGACTCAGTTACAGTTCGTAAGGTCACTTCACGTTTGCTAGAGCGTCAAGGTTTCGATGTGATTACTGCCAAAGATGGCGTGGATGCGATTGAGCAACTTGAAAATGTCAAACCAGACTTGATGTTGCTGGATATTGAAATGCCTCGAATGGATGGCTTTGAAGTCACAAATTTGGTTCGCCACCATGAAATTCACCGCGATTTGCCTATTATTATGATTACGTCACGAACAGGGGAAAAACATCGTGAACGTGCATTTAGCTTAGGGGTGACAAATTATATGGGTAAACCATTCCAAGAAGCTGATTTATTGGAAAATATTGATGCTTTGTTGACGGTTAAATAGGAGCACTCATGATAAAGAATATCGAAAAATCTTCCATTGATAAAATTAGCACACGAGAATTACAGCACTTAATTACGGTGTCTACTGGATTTATTGATGCATATATTATTGATTGTTATGATAAAGCACCGATGTTGTTACCACAAAATGTGGTGCTTTCTGCTCAGAATAGTCCGACCTATGTTAATGTCGTAGAATGGCATGAAAAGAAGTTACCGACTTTTAGTGTGAATGATCCTAAAAAGACACTGGGTGTCGCATTGATCATTGAAGGGGAAGACGCAGATGAGCGTTTTGCCTTGATGTGCAATGAAATGCCAAGTTCGATACGGTTACGTATTTCTGAAGTAGTCGATGCAGAGGATACAGTTAAAGATAAAACTATTTTACAGTATGTGAAAATTGGTGATCAGACTTATCATGTGCCAGATCTAGATCAAATTCAGTTACAGATTGGGATAAAGAAGACTTAATCTGTCATAACTCCAAAGAATATCAATAAAAAGGACGCGTTTGCGTCCTTTTTATTGATTGAAAATTATAAAACTTAAGCAAGTAATTCGACTAAGATTTGTTCGTAGATCTCAGCTAATGGCTCTAATTCATCAATGTTTACATGTTCATTAATTTGGTGAATAGTTGCATTCAAAACACCTAACTCTAGCACTTGAGCACCTGTAGGCGCAATAAAACGTCCATCAGAAGTCCCACCACTGGTTGATAGTTTGGTCTCTGTTCCTGTCACGTTCTTAATTGCAGTTTGTGCAGCATTGACCAACTCGCCAACTGGAGTTAAGAACGGCAAACCTGATAAAGTCCATTCAATATCATATTCAACATTATGAAGATTTAGAATTTCAACAACGCGTCGTTTAAGGTGATCCGCAGTAACTTCAGTAGAATAACGGAAGTTAAAGGTTACTGTCATGCTGCCAGGTACAACATTGGTTGCTCCAGTACCTGCTTGAATATTGGAAATCTGAAAAGAAGTTGCTGGGAAATACTCATTGCCATTGTCCCAAACAGTATCACATAATTCAGATAAGGCTTTTGATGCAGTATGAATTGGGTTAATGGCTAAATGTGGATAGGCAACATGACCTTGCTTACCTTTTACAGTTAATACTGCATTTAATGAGCCACGACGACCATTTTTTACTATATCCCCCAACGTATCTGTACTTGAAGGCTCACCTACCAGACACCATGTCATTTTTTCATTACGTGCTTCTAAAGTTTCAACTACTTTAACCGTACCATTGATAGAAGGGCCTTCTTCATCAGAAGTAATTAAAAAAGCAATAGAACCTTTATGGTTGGGATGATTTTTCACAAAACGTTCTGATGCAACCACCATTGCGGCCAATGCTGTTTTCATATCAGCACTACCACGACCATAAAGTTTACCATCTCGAATTTCAGGTAAGAATGGATCAGACTCCCATGCATCTAGATGCCCTGTAGGTACCACATCGGTATGACCTGCAAAACAGAAAACTGGAGATGCTGTTCCGCGTCTTGCCCAAAGATTATCAACATCCTCAAAACGCATATTTTCAATATTAAAGCCGATAGCAGATAGACGATCTGCCATAATGGTTTGGCAAGTGTGATCTATAGGTGTCACAGAAGGCTGGCGAAGAAGTTGTAAACTCAGTTCTAAAGTATCCGAATGATTCATGGACATTGATCAAGTAAGTAAATTGAATAATATAATAGAGGAAGATAAAACCGAATGAAAACCTAAAAACGAGAGAAAGTAGAAAACTATTTAAATCAGCATTAAAAAGCCTTATCTAATTAGATAAGGCTCATGTTGTAGAATAAAATTGAGAATTACAATTTATTTTCAACTTTTTCTGCAGAATTCGATACAGCATCCCCCGCTTTAGAGACATCCTTGCCAACACCTTTAAATGTGTTGCAACCAGCTAAAACAAAAGCGAATAACATTGAAACTGCTAAAATTTTTTTCATTACTATCTCCGTGTTTCACGCGTTAATTAGAATTTTAGTATACGAGTATCTCGTAAATATATCGTTATGCTTTTATGAGTGAATTCGTTAATCCATGTATAAGAAACGTGAATAATTAAGCATTTATGTCAAAAGAAAATACCAGAGGGGGCTTGGCGGTACATATAAAATTGTAGGGTACTTGTGTTGTGATATAAGCCATTACACCACCATTGTGCAACAGGTGAGCTTTGCTCTAGATCTGGACAAATCCATTCATGCCGCTGTAACCGATAATACCCTGTTTCAATATGATGACCCCACTGTCCCAATCGATGTTGAGTATTGATCCATGAGGGAAGTACAGTAAGGTCTGCAAGATTTGGCAAATAAAGTTGTCCTTTCATTATAGCCAGCCTCTTTTCAATTTTAAAATCTAAAGCCTGTGTAAATTGAAATTGTTTTTTTGAGAAATGATTAAGTTTTCGTAAAAGAGTGTCACTACGGTTTAGACCATACCAATGCATTAATTGTAAGTTTGATTCGCCTAAATAGTACTTTAAAGCAACTTCCCAATGCTCGATCTGTTTTGTGGCCTGATTACGAACAAGGAAATCAATTTCGCCTAATGTATTCTTTGCTTCAATGATTTGGATACTATGCTGAATGAGTTGATAATGTTGATTGGCTTCATCTTGCAACCAGAACCAAAATAAATATTCAAAACGTAACCCTAAACGTGTACTTTTGAGTTGTTGCAAAAATTCAATGAGGGGGATGGGGTCGTGATCGAGTTGATCTAAGCGCGTTTGAAAATCTATATATTGTTGTTGCCAAAACGCTGTGTCGTGTACTTCAAAACGATTTTTAATTTCTAATTCATCAGGCAGATGCTGAATAATATTGGGACTGGCAATGCAAAAAGCCAATTGACGAACAATAGGGTGTTTGTACTTTAACCAAGGCTCAAAGTAGTCTGTCATTGTATGCTGTCCTAAGCTGAGGACTCACTCAGTTTATTTTTAAAGAAAAGGTTTTTAGTGTATTGAGATTCAAGCAAATAAGTAGATATACATGCAAGCTCAATTTGACTGTATTGGAAATGATGAACATCGTGATTTTAAAATACAATGATTTCAATTGATTTAAAATATACTGGCAAAATCATTTGGGCGGTATACTAGTCGAATGGGCAGATTGAGTTAATCTATGAAAGTTTTGTTTTGGCGAACATTGGTGATTGTTTTTATTGTACTCGGGTTTATCGGGGCAATATTACCGGGAATGCCAACGACAGTTTTCCTCATCTTGGCAGCTTGGGCGGCATCAAAAGGTTGGCCACAGGTGGATGCTTGGTTACTCAATCATCCCAAATATGGTGCAACGCTTCGTGCATGGCGTGAAAATGGCACAGTACCACGTAAAGCAAAGTGGATCGCCAGTATTATGATGTTGATCAGTGGGGTGATTATGTTATTCACCAATGCGCCATTGGCTGTGAAAATTTTTACCGATGTGACCATGTTAATTGTGGCTATCTGGCTTTGGTTACGTCCTGAACCAAAACTTACTATAAAAAATCTGAATGAAGTGGATAAATCCGAATAGCCTTTATTCGGTATTTTTAATTACTGAAAATCTTATTAAGTCTAGATGAAATGAATAATACGATTAAAATAGTGATTAAATGATCAGCTAAATTTATTTAAATACAGGTTTTAAAACTTTATAAATAGATAAATAATAAACAAAAAACACCAATTAAAACAAAAATGATCTATTTTTTAATCACTCAAACCTAAAATAGGTAAAACATCGAGAAAAGCGTTTGACACTCAGTAAAGATTCTCTATAATGCACCTCACAAACGATGAAGTCGTTAGGGCGCTTAGCTCAGTTGGTAGAGCGTCTGCCTTACAAGCAGAATGTCGGCGGTTCGATCCCGTCAGCGCCCACCAAGCTTTAACGTTGAATTTTTTAGTGCAGCGGTAGTTCAGTTGGTTAGAATATCGGCCTGTCACGCCGAGGGTCGCGGGTTCGAGTCCCGTCCGCTGCGCCACTTAAATTCAATCATCGTATGTATAGCAATTTTATTGTTAAAAGTGCAGCGGTAGTTCAGTTGGTTAGAATATCGGCCTGTCACGCCGAGGGTCGCGGGTTCGAGTCCCGTCCGCTGCGCCACTTTACAATGATTTTGTAGTAAGATGTAATACCTAATTAGAATTTAAATAGTTTTTTATTTTTTCTAGTTTAGGGCGCTTAGCTCAGTTGGTAGAGCGTCTGCCTTACAAGCAGAATGTCGGCGGTTCGATCCCGTCAGCGCCCACCATATACAACGCAGCGGTAGTT
>NZ_JBIMCW010000035.1:0-39593 GCF_048552295.1 Acinetobacter legionensis | reverse complement strand
TAAATTGACATATGCACCATCGGGAATATCTTGGGCAACACGTTCAGCAATTTGGTCACGGCTTAGTTTTTGGTAGCTCATTGTTATTCTCCATTACCATTGGCTGCATCAACTGCAACCACATGCTGAACAAAAATTCCTGGGGTAATAATATGCTCAGGATCGAGCTGACCCAGTTCAACCACCTCTGATACTTGTGCAATAGTGACGTCTGCAGCCATCGCCATGATTGGACCAAAGTTACGTGCTGATTTGTTATAAACCAAGTTGCCCCAACGGTCGCCTTGATGTGCTTTAATCAGTGCAAAGTCTGCTTTAATCGGATATTCAAGTACGTAGTCTTTGCCATCGATATGACGTGTTTCTTTGCCATCTGCCAATAAAGTACCAAAGCCTGTTGGGGTAAAGACTGCACCTAAACCCATCCCCGCGGCTTGAATACGACAGGCGAGATTACCTTGAGGAACCAGTTCCAGTTCGATCTTGCCTGCATGATAGAGTTCATCAAATACCCAAGAATCAGACTGACGGGGGAAAGAACAAATGATTTTACGGACTGCAGCTGATTTAAGCAGTTTCGCTAGACCGTAATCGCCATTGCCTGCATTGTTATTGACAATCACCAGATCTTTAACGCCAAGTTCAATCAGCCCATCGATCAGCTCTGCGGGCTGTCCTGCTGTTCCAAAGCCACCAATCATAATGGTTGCACCATCTTTGATTTGGGATAGAACCTCAGTCAACGAGGTGGCATTTTTATCAATCATCTGACTACTTCCTGTACTTTGAATCACTCATTCATTTCATCCTAGAAACCGATGAAACTAAGCCGAGTGTTTTGTTCGGATTTCTAATCTTTATTCTTGATAAATTTTGTATTTACTTCTAGGCTTAAAGTTAGATTTTGTTCGATCATTATTTTTTATGTTCGATGATCGAACTTTATCCCACTAAAACGGTCTGATTTGGATTGAGTAAAATTTTAATGTAATTGGCTTTAAATTAAGGATCTGCGTTATGGACGATGAACACAAAAAAACCACCCGATTAATCCATCATTCTGAAAATAAAAAGATTATTCGCCATGAAGATTTTATTGCAGGGATTGCAAAAGGGTTGGCGATTTTGGAATGTTTTGGGCCTGAACGACATCGCTTGAATATCAGTACTGCGGCTGAAAAGACAGGAATGACCCGAGCAGCAGCGCGTCGCCAGTTACTGACCTTAGAGTACTTAGGCTATTTAGACTTTGATGGACATTACTATTATTTAACTCCCAAAATTTTAAAGTTCTCTGGTGCTTATTTAGATGGTTCACCTTTACCCAAAATTTGCCAACCTTTATTAAACTTATTGACCAATCAGACTTCGCTGATTTACTCGGTGATGGTATTAGATGGTTATGAGGCAATTACCATTGCACGTAGTGCCGCACATCAGCAAACAGACCGTGTTAATCCTTACGGCTTACATTTAGGCAATCGTCTTCCTGCACATGCAACTTCTGCGGGGAAAATTTTATTGGCGCATTTAAATGTGGAAGAACAAAAGCAATGGCTGGCCCAGTATCCATTAAAACGTCTTACTAAATATACTTATACAGAAAGTGAGGCGTTTATCGAATTACTGCATGAGATTAAAGAACAAGATTGGTGTTATTCATGTGAAGAACATGAATTGGGAGTTCATGCTGTTGCGGTTCCAATTTATGACTCAAACGCAGTAGTCGTGGCCGCATTAAATATTGTCTCCCCCACTATGCGCACAACAAAAGATTATTTAATTACTCATATTTTACCGTTACTGCAAGAAACAGCACGTGATTTACGCCAAGTGATTTAATAGATATCTTGAACAAGTATATTTTTAGATCATTGCTAAATGAGCTAAACCTTATAAATCATGGAATTTAGACCATTTCATAAAGGTGAGTTTATCAAAATGTAGAGTTTGTACTGCGTATCTTGCATTTAAATTTAAATACATTTGAACAGACAATACTTCCTTTTTCATGGATAAAAAGATCTAATATTATTCAAGATTAGTGAGTTTTTGGGATTTCAGTGATGCTTCCCTGATCCATATAAACCACCTGTGCATTTAAATAAGCCAGCTCATCGGCATGATGGGTGACATAAATCATGGGTAATTGAGTTTCTAGTTTAACGCTATTTAGAAAAGGTAAAATTTGATCTTTTAATTTGTAGTCCAGCCCAGTCAATGGTTCGTCCAAGAGCAATAAATCAGGAGAAGATAAGAGCGCGCGACCAATCGAAATACGTTGTGCCTCGCCACCAGACAATTGATAAGATGCACGTTGCAATAACGGCTTGAGTTGAAGTAAATCAACAATCTGATCAAAGCTAAATTTCTTGTTCTGATCTGGACACAAATTTTCTGCATATTTTAGATTTTGTTTCACATTCATATGTGGAAACAGCCATGCATTTTGGAAGACTAATGCGATTCGACGTTTGTGCATGGGTAAATTAATTTTTTTTTGATCGTCGAAAACACACTGCTGATTGAGTAAAATTGAACCCTGTTGTGGCTGTAACAAGCCGGTAATGTTTTTAAGGAATGTTGATTTCCCACTGCCTGATGCACCCATAATGCCCAGCAATTGTTTTTGCATTTGCAACTTTATCTTTAAATTAAACTCAGCATATTGAAATTGAAAATCACATTGCAGCATCTTTGCCTCCCAATTTTCGCTGATAATTCTGAAGAATATAAGCATTTGCAATCAAAGCACCAAAGGCAACCAATATGGATAAGATCACTAAACGCATAGCGCCCTGCTCCCCATCAGGTTGCTGAATCAGCGAGTAAATTGCTATAGGAATGGTCCGAGTTTCATCGGGAATATTGCCCACAAAAGTAATGGTTGCACCAAACTCACCTAAGCTACGACTAAAACACAAAATACTTCCAATTAAAATTCCGGGTAAAGCCAAAGGTAGGCTGATACTGCTAAATACCCGTACAGGGCTTGCACCCAAAGAACCTGCAACCTGTTCCAGTTGCTGATTGATCATTTGAAAAGATAGCCGAATGGGTTGCACCATCAATGGAAAAGCCACGATCATGGAGGCTAAAACAGCTCCTTTCCAATTAAATGCCAATTGAATACCTAACTGATTGAGATATTGTCCAATCCAGCCATTGGCACCAAACAGGATTAAAAGCAAATAACCTAAAACCACTGGAGGTAACACCATGGGCATTTGTAACAGTGCTTCCACCACAAACTTTAATCTAAATTGATAACGTGCCAAAATCCAAGCGAGCATGATTGCAAATGGTAGACAGAATAAAGTTGCAAAGAAGCCCACTTTCACCGACAAATACAATGCACTCCACTCTTCTGAACTTAGCATAAAGTAGGATCCTATAAACCAAAACCATACTGAACAAAAATCTTTTTAGCTTGCGCATTTTCTTTTAAATAATGGTTAAATTTCACTGCTGACTGATTGTTGATACCTTGTTGTGTCAAAGCAAGCGGATAGACAATTGGATGATGGCTGTTGCTTGGAAAAACTCCTGAAATTTTGATTTTTTTACTGATCAATGCATCGGTCTTGTACACAATCCCCACTTGACACTCACTACGTTCAACAAATGCCAACGCTGAACGAACATCATCCGTCCCCACTATTCGACCATTTAAACTGTTCAGCCAATTGAGTTTAATCAGACTTTGCTTGGCATATTTACCTACTGGCACAGACTCCATTTGCCCTGTGCATAAATGCCCTTGAAATGATTGGGCAAAATTAAATGTAGGCACAGCTTTAAACTGTTGTTTGCTTTGCAAAGGGCTAATCAACACCAATTGATTAAACAAAAATGGTTTAACCTGATTTACCTGAATCTTCTGTTTTTGGACTAAATAATTCATCCAGTCCTGATCAGCAGAAAAGAAAATATCACTGGGCGCACCGGCCTCAATTTGTTTTGCCAGTGCTGAAGATGCACCAAAAACAGTCACTATTTTAACCTCTGGTTGCTGCTTCTCATACAATTTAGCAATATCTGTCACCGCATTGGTTAAGCTTGCTGCAGCATAAATTTTGATTGTTTCAGCGTGTAATATGCTCATACTCGGCAGAAAATACAGGCCCAAGATCATTTTTAACGACCTACGCATCTTTTATCCCCTAATCTTGAATAAATAAACCTTGGAGGACTTGCCCCTGTTGTATGTTTTGATCTGAGGGTATACGCACAATACAATTGGCATCAATCAGATTACTCAACATATGTGATTGCTGTTTAGTTAAACTCTTCAAACTTAATCTTCCTTGTTCAAATACAGCATGCATTCTTAAAAAGCGCTCTCGCGCATCAGACTTCAGCGCATGACTCATAACGCCTGTCATCCAATTGAGTGGATGCTTTTGCCCCTGTAAAGAATTCACTAGAGTCGCCACATAGACTTGCATACCGATATAAACCGCAGCAGGATTGCCGGGTAAACCCAATAGGTAACAGTGAGTTTGATCTTGTTGCTGTTCTTGTCCTTTTCTTTCTTGTCCTTTTCTTTCTTGTCCTTTTCTTTCTTGTCCTTGTTTTTTTTGTTGAGAATACTTGGCGAAAAGCATCGGTTTACCCGGCTTTTGTTTGACCTTCCAAAAAATTTGCTGAAAACCGAGTTTTAATGCTGCGGGACGAACAAAATCATAATCTCCTACAGACACCCCACCTGTAGTAATGATTAAATCGTATTGTTCCTTAAGACGATCAAACAACTGAATTACACGATGTTCGATATCTTCAACATGAATTAAATTAACTGTTTGATTTCGGGTTTGAAACCATGCGCGGATCATGGGTGTATTTGCATCAAAGATTTTGCCTGAATTTAAACATTCGATCATATCTGCAACTTCGTCACCTGTAACGACCACAGCAATTTTGGGATAACGATAAACTTCTACTTGCTTTACACCTGCCATACTGAGTGCTGCAATAACACCGACATTGAGTTTTTGTCCTGCTGATGCAATTAATTGACCGAGTGCAACTTCTTCCCCAACATCTCGAATATCAGCATGACTGTTTAAAGACTCAGTGAGTTTTATATTGTGTAAATCGATGAGCTCAACAATCTCTTGTCGAGCAACCGTTGTGGTACCTGCTGGGATTTTTGTCCCTGTAAATATTCGAATCGCTTGCCCTTGTTTCAATTCGACCTCAACCCTTTGCCCTGCACGAATCTCTCCAATCAATTCGAATTTAGAATCTGTTTGAGTCACTGCACTTGCATTGATCGCATAACCATCTACCGCACTTTGCGAAAAAATGGGTAAATTAATTTCTGAAAAAATATCTGCTGCAACATAACGATTAAGCGCTTGGTTTAAGGGGATGGTTTCACTACCTAGACTTGGAGTGTGATCCACAAGTAACTGCAAGGCTTGATCAACTGAAACCAAGCCTTTTTCATTGCCACAATCATGAGCGACCGCAATCTGATTCATTGATAGCCCCCAAGATGTGGAATATTTTTTTGCACATCAAAAAGATGTACCAAGGCTGGTAGAATGGCAATCAGTGACTCTTTAGCACCTTGGCGACTGCCTGGCAAAGTAATCACCAAACTATTGTCAATATAGCCCGCGACCCCTCGGCTGAGTGCTGCATAAGGGGTACGTCTTTGACCAAAACTACGAGAAGCTTCCATCAAACCTGGAATTTCACGTTTAAGTAAAGGTTGAATGGTTTCAACAGTTAAATCTTTAGGGCCTAATCCTGTTCCACCCACAGTCAAAATAAGTGGATAGTGATTCTTTTGTTGTTCAATTAACGCCAATAACTGTTCTGGAGAGTCGGCAATTACTTGATAATTCACCTGACTAAAATTGGCTTCTTCAAGAATTTCTAAAACATTTTGCCCAGCTGTATCAGGCTTTTTCCCTGAAGCCACGGTATCGGATAAGACAATAACCGATGCAGATAAAGTCTCTTTCAATACACGGGTAAAATGTGATTTACCGCCTTTTTTCAGTTGTAATTTACATTGGTCAAGGCATAAGTCTTCAGGTTCACAGTGCGGCTTAAGCATATCGTATAAGGTTAAGCCTGCTAGACTGACTGCCGTGAGTGCTTCCATTTCTACACCTGTAGGACCAATGGTTTCGACAGTCGCAATAATTTCGACATGTTTTTCATGCAACTCATATTCAACATCTGCACGATAGATCGGTAAGGGATGGCACAAAGGAATTAATTCATCAGTGCGTTTTGCTGCCAAAATTCCAGCAATACGTGCGGTTTTTAGTGCGTCCCCTTTTTCTGTACTTCCAGTGCGTAATAGTTCTATGCAATGTGCAGGTGCATATAAAATTCCTGTTGCTACGGCTGTACGGTAGCTTTCTGCTTTCATACTCACATTTTTCATTGCCTGTTCCTTCTCTTACGATATTACTTACATGGCCAGACATATTTAGCTGAGTTACTCAATCAGGTTTACATATGCCATTGGTAAATCGTCTGTTCACACTGGTTGCTCAGCAACATTTTCTGTTTTGCATCATGTTGTAGATTGTTCTGTGCTGTATGTCTGTGCTGTGAATCTTGGTAATGGGAATGACTTGGTAAAGAATGATGATGCTGCGCGGCTCCATGCCTATGCTCAAAATCGCGCCCACAACTATGCTCAGAATCATGTTGACTCAATGAATCCGTTTGTGTGGCTGTATCCTGTTCAACATAATCTTTCCGAATACAGCACCCAGCAACATATTGGCTACTACCATCTAAATAAAACTCCTCTTTCCATACAGGAACTTCGTGTTTTACTCGTTCTACCGCTTCTTCACATGCGGCAAAGGCTTCACGTCGATGTGCTGCATAAGCAATCGCAATAATGGCTTTTTCGCCGATATTTAAGGTACCAATACGATGAATCACCCGTACATAAGCCACAGCGAATTTCTGTTGAATCTCTTGCTCAATTTGACGAATCATTTTTTCTGAAACCGGCGCATAGCTCGTATATTTCAATGCTTTCACCGCTTTGCCTTCATGGTGATTACGTACTGTTCCAATAAAGATGCCAATACCACCGCATTCAGGAAAGTGTAGGATCGGATCAAAACTCTCCTGAGTTAAAGGAGTATCCTGAATCCTATTAAATTGCTTGAGTGTAGAATCAAATGTACTCATCTCAACCTCCTGCAACCGGTGACAGTAAAACAACTGTACTATCAGATGTTAATAGGGTCTGACGCGGAATAATGTCTTCCCCCATTGCACATGCACAGTGTTGAATCATTTTTCCTGCGTCTGGATATGCACGCACCACGTATTCTAAAACATCAGAAATGAGCATGTTTGACTCACATTGCAGGATTAAATCTGCTGGCAATACACGTTCAATTGCACCAAAGCATTCAATTTTTACCGTCATCTGCTGCGGTATATTCTTCAGTTGATTAACATTATTTGGCGTATTTAGAATTTTAAATGGATCTGACATATTATCCTCCAATCATATACATACTGATTTTTCGAGATGACGAATGTTTTGAATTTAGCTGTTGATGAATCTCATTAAAGCCTTGCTTTTTCTGCCAAATATAATCAGACAAAGTATCTTGTAATTGTCTGGGTTGCGGTAATTCTAGATTTATTGGCGAATATACAACTGCATTTGGTGAGTGACTTTGAACAAACTGAGTCTCAGCGAAATAATGTGAATCATGGTGCAATGCCTGAATTTGTGTTTTCAGGCTAATTCCCTTTGGAGCAAATAGGCAGTTATAAAAATCACCTTGTGCTGTTAACCGTATACGGTCACAAGTGCCACAAAATGAATTGGTTATGGTCGAAATGATGCCAATAGGATAATCATTAATAAAATACTGTCGTGCAGGCTCGGAAGATTGTCCTTGTTGTAAAGTGACAGTAAAGTCTTGCTTTAATTGCTCTAAAATTTCCTGCTCAGTGACAATATCGGCTTGCGTCCAAAGCCCCTCTCCATCTAAAGGCATAAACTCGATAAAACGCATTGTAAGATGCTGTTGAATGGACCAATGTGCTAAGGGTAAAACCTGATCATCATTGATTCCTTTGATCAATACAGCATTGATCTTGATTTTAAAACCTGCCTGCTGTGCTGCTGTAATGCCTTCTAATACTGGTTGTAACTCTTTTTGAGTCAAGGCCTTAAATTGTGCTTTATCTAAACTGTCCAAACTAATATTCAAATCATCTAAACCCGCTTGTTTTAACTGGGTTGCGTATTGTTTAAGGTAGTGTGCGTTGCTAGTCATTGAGATCCGTTTTAGGCCCAGTTTTTTTAATTTTTGTAGTTGATCAATGAAATGCACCACACCTTTACGCATTAATGGTTCGCCACCAGTGATTCGAATCTGCTCAATCCCATGTCGCACCATAAACTCGCAAAAAATATACAGTTCTTCAAAACTGAGTAAATTATGCTTTTTGATCCATTCTGGATGTTCAGGCATACAATAGACACACTTAAAATTACAGCGATCTGTCACTGAAATTCTGAGTTTGCGCTTAGTGCGACCATATTGATCGACAAAGGCGGCACCCTCTTCGTATTGTGTCATTGCATTCATATACACATCCCAAGCACTATTTAAGTTCAAGATTTTTTAATACTTAAAATCTGCGCTATTTTATTGACATTGAAATTGCAAAAAGTGTTCCAACTTTGATCATCTACAGCTAAATGTGAGCTAAAACCGATTTGACCTCTATTAAAAATGCCGAGATTTGCAAAAAATTAAGCAAAACTAAGCCAGTCAATTTAAAAACTTGAGCTGTTGGTATTGTTGTAATTCATCCAAAGAATTGATGCTGTGGAAAAACAGTGCATGATTCTCAAATAATGCTTCCTGAGCGTGCAAATCAGAAAAACATATCTTTAAACTGCGCTGTCCTTGTTCAAGATGAGTACAGATTCGATTGAAAGCGCTCCGTTTTAATAAACAAAATGGATATAACGCTTTACCATTGATATTGACGTAAGCCACTTCTGCCAAAGGATGACTCGCTAAAGTGACATGTAAGCGTTCAATGACCTCAGGTGGAATAAATGTCACATCACAGGGCACAAAAAGTACATAGTCAGATTCAACATAAGACCAAGCACTTTTAATTCCCATCAAAGGACCATAAAAGCCAGTTTCATCATCTTGATAGCAATACAAACTTGGAATAAGCTTCTGATAAATTGAATAATCGCGATGACTATTGACCCAGACCTGTGATACTCGGTTTTTTAATTGTTGATGGATCTTGATGAGTTGAATTTGATCATCAAACTTCTGTAACAGTTTATTGATCCCATTCATACGTCGCGCCTGACCACCAGCGAGAATCACAAGATCAGTTTGTGGATATTGCTTAGCTTTCTTGGGTTTTATAATTCTTTTCATAGAGTAAGCTCCGCTTGACAGGCTTTAATCAATCCGCGAATTTCAGGTAGACATGAACCGCAATTACCACCTGCTTTTAAACATGCAGTCACTTGTTTTTCATGATTGATATTGTTTTGTTTAATGGTTTCAATAATTCGATTTTTGCCTACCTTAAAGCAACTACATACCAATGGCCCCTCACTATCGCCTATTGACATGACTTGTCCAGCAAGTAAGGCTTTACGATGCATCGCACTTAAACGATCACGTTTAAACAAACTTGCGACCCAATCACGATCTGGTAATAATGCTTTAGGTGCGATATATAAACTTGCAATAAGGCGCCCCTCTTTTAGCACTACACTATGGCTGATATGTGCAGTTTGATCTTCCAAGTTAAGCCATTCAAAACTTTCATCGTCAAAGGGTAAAAGTTGCTTGAGATTTTGGGTGGTGTGGGTAAAACGACGACGATCTGCCAATTCATACCGCACTGCTTTGGCAGTCTGAATTTTTGTCCACCACACCGTATTTTCAATGCTATTTTTAACAATGTGTTCAAAGCCTTCACGAACATAAAATACCCCTTGCCACTGGGTATAAAATGGCTGAATCAACACAGGGGTATGTTTGAATTCTGGCTCCCCTGAGATTGCGTCCACCACTGGATTGACCACTTTGCCAATACGTGCATCCGAAGCATATTGATCATTCCAATGAATCGGGGCGAAAATTTGTCCACGGCGGATATTGTCACTGAGTACAGCACGCAAGACACAATTGCCCCAATCCGATTTGATTTCGACCAATTCGCCTTCTTTCAAGCCATACTTCAATGCATCATTGGGGTGAATTTCACAAAAGGGTTCTGCTTTATGGGTGCTTAAATTGGCAGATAAACCTGTGCGAGTCATAGTGTGCCACTGATCTCGAATCCGTCCTGTATTGAGAATTAAAGGATATTCAGCAGTGCTTTGATGGACTGGATCTATCGCCATTGTGGCAATAAATTTAGCTTTGCCATCTGCATGACTAAATTGTCCCTGTGAAAACAATTGTGCGAATGCATGTTCAGTCTGATTGCGCATGATCACAGGCCATTGAATGGGTTCCAATTGATCATATTCATCTAATGAAAGATCAGTTAAACCTTGTAAATTGAAGTAACGAAAGCTTTGGGTATTTGATCGCGCATTAATCTCTGCGTTATGATACGCAGATAACAGAGCATGTTCTTTAAAAATCTCGTGGCTATTTGCAAAATCAAAGCCAGTAAATCCGAGCTTTTGAGCCACTTGTGCCACAGCCCACCAATCCGCTTTGGCCTGCTCAGGCGGGTCTAAAAAAGCACGTTGTCTTGAAATACGACGTTCTGAATTGGTGACCGTACCATCCTTTTCTCCCCACCCCAAGGCAGGTAAGAGCACATCGGCAAACTGAGTAGTGTCGGTATCTTTGCAAATATCGGAGACTACAACAAACTCACAGCTGTTTAAAGCACGTTTGACCTGATCGGCATTGGGGAGGCTGACTACAGGATTGGTTGCCATAATCCAAATTGCTTTAATCTTGCCACTTTCCACTGCTTCAAAAAGATCAACTGCTTTTAATCCCATATGCTTGGCAATGCTTGGACTGTTCCAAAAATTTTGTACAAGCTGTTGATGTTGTTGATTGTCTAAGTCCATGTGTGCTGCCAGCATATTGGCAAGCCCACCCACTTCACGTCCGCCCATTGCATTGGGTTGTCCTGTCATAGAGAATGGAGCTGCACCCAACTTTCCAATTTTGCCCGTCAACAAATGACAATTGATGATGCTATTGGCTTTGTCCACGCCACGTGAAGACTGGTTTACCCCCATTGAAAATAGGGTCATGACTTTTTCAGTTTGGGCAAACTTTTCAAAAAAGAGTTGAAGTTTTTCTAGCGAAATTCCTGTTTTCACTGCAACATCTTGGATATCTGTTTCAGCTTGCGAACTTTTTAGTGCCGTATCTAGCCCTTGAGTATGTTCCTCAATAAATGCGCTATCCGCATAGTTATGTTGATGTAAATATTGTAATAGCCCATTAAACAAGCAAACATCTTGACCCATTAGAATAGGCAAATGTAAATCAGCTGCTTCACATGTAGCCGTAAAGCGTGGATCAATCACCACCACAAATAAATCACTTTGCTTTTGTTGTCTTAATTCTTTGGCTTGCATGATGCGTTGATACATCACGGGATGACACCATGCTGTATTTGAACCGACCAAAATCACCATGTCAGTATGTTCAAAATCGTCATAACTTGCAGGTACCAAATCCTCACCAAAAGCACGCTTGTGTGCAGCAACTGCCGAAGACATACACAATCTTGAATTGGTATCGATATTGGCTGTACCCAAATAGCCTTTAACGAATTTATTTACCACATAATAGTCTTCTGTCAACAACTGACCAGAAACATAAAATGCGACACTGTCACGACCATATTGCTCGATATAGTGTTGGAATTTATTGGCGATTAAACCTGTAGCGCTATCCCAATCTGTAACTTGCTGATGGGGATGACGTCCAAGCATCGGCTGTAAAACACGTGTGCCCAACCCCAGCGTATCAGCCAAATTACTGCCTTTAATACACAGTTTTCCGTAATTCGAGGGATGCTTAACATCGCCAACCACAGAAACTTTTTGTCCTAGCGTAGTGTCTTGCACTGTTGCTGTGACACCACAGCCTACACCACAGTAAGGACAAGTGGTTTGTGTGCTTGTGATCTTATATTCTGTGGAGCTCGGCAGTTCCATTACAGGGATACTATTCATTGCTGCTGTGCTCCTCAATGCTATACATTCACTTGAATATGGCTTTCATTTAATCTTCCCCTCCTTTTAAGATGAAGGGGTTAAGCGATATAAATCAGTCTGCTTTTTTTAATGCAAAATCCCGACCAAATAACAATTTATTGCGAATCGAAGAAATTGGGGTTTGATCAGCAATCAATTCAGCGTACCAAGTGCCATCCTCTGTATCACCAAACAGGACCGCACCAACGACTTTATCTTTTTGAATAATAATGCGTTTGTAGATTTGACGTTTTTCATCATTCAGAATAATGTCTTCGAAATCTTCTATAGGCTGACTGTTTTCTAAATCAATACGGCCTGCTGAAAAAACATCACAACCACTGACTTTTAACTGGGTAGGAACCGTCGGTGCTTTAAAGGTCAAACTGCCGTGTTCGGCCAAATGTGATGCGCAGATAAAGGCTTGCCCCCATAAAGGTTCTACCAAACCAAACGTTTGGTTACGATGCTCAATACATTCACCCACTGCATAAATACTTGGATCATAGGTTTGCATGGTGTCATTAACCAACACACCGCGATTACAGCGTAAACCCGCACTTTGTGCCAAAGCCATATTGGGACGAATACCCACGGCAAAAACCACCAGATCTGCATCTAAAAGTGTGCCATCTTGTAACCGAACCTGGGTGACATGACCATTTTCACCAAGTAATTCTTCTGTATTGGCTTCTGTGATGATCGGAATACCTTTTTGCTCAATTGCTGTTTTCAACATTTGACTGGACTTGGCATCAAGTTGGCGATCCATAATACGATCCATCAAATGCAAAACCGTCACATTCATACCACGTTGCTTTAAACCATATGCGGCTTCTAGCCCCAATAGCCCCCCACCAATCACCACTGCATTATTTTTAGATTTACAGTAGTCGAGCATATTATTGACATCATAAATATCACGAAAGCTCAAAACGCCATCCAATGCTGCGCCTTTGACCGGTGGAATAAATGGTTTTGAACCCGTTGCTAAAATCAAACGGTCATAGCTCACCACCACACCTTTTTCGGTATAAACTTGCTTACGAGGACGGTCAATACGTAACGCAGCATCACCCGCAATAAAGCGAATATTTTTATCCGCATACCATGAATGGGGGTGCAGCATAATGTCGTCAATGGTTTTATCCCCTGATAAGACAGGCGACAGCATAATCCGGTTATAGTTCCCCCAAGGCTCCTCACCAATCACCGTCACTTCATAACGATCAGGTGCCATATCAAGCAAATCTTCCAAGCAACGCATTCCTGCCAATCCGTTCCCCACCAGAACTAAATTGATTTTTTCCTGAGCCGTACCATTATTGGTGATATAAGTTTTTTGTGGGGTTGGACTGACCCAGACACGACCATTTTCAATTTTGCTTGGAAAAACCAGTAATTTTTGATCTTTGTCTTCTAAACAACGGCCTGTTGCTAAACTAAAATGTTGCTTATAAATCGGTGATGCAACTACACGTTCACCTTGTAAATCACCAATTATTCCACGTGACATAACAAAGGCTTTGCTAAATGGGTCTTGGTTGCTCAGCGCATACACACGCTTTTCACTGCCTACCCGAAAAATAGCCACTTGTTGTTGCCCGAGCAACGCGCCTACACCAGTATTGGGCGTAATGTCTTGCAATGCACAAATATCGAGCCAGTCGAGTTCGTTCATATCTTTTAAAATGGTCATTGTGTTTGTCCTTTTAACAACGTTTATCAGCTCTTCCACAAGGCTTGTTTTAAGCTGTGGAATTGTGGAGTAAGGCCAATAAAGCAAGTATTCATATGCTTATGCTTCAACTACAGGAATACGGCTCTGATCACGTTCTGAGTCAGTTTTTGGGCGAATTTGCCCACGTACTTGAGCAAACTGAATATGTGGATCTTGCTGTTGCTCAGCTTTGGCATTAATAAAGGTCACAAAACGTTTACGGACTTCAGGATCTTCCACCGCAGTTCGCCATTCGTCTTGATAAGTACCCACCACATGGCTCATTCGGCGTTCTAGTTCAGCAGCAACTCCTAAAGAATCATGCACAACAACATCTTTTAGATAATCCAAACCACCTTCCATGTTGTCACGCCATACCGAAGTCCGTTGTAAACGATCCGCTGTTTGGATATAGAACATAAAGAAGCGGTCGATATATTGAATTAAAGTTTGCGTATCTAGGTCAGAAGCTAAAAGTTCTGCATGGCGAGGTTTCATTCCCCCATTGCCACAAACATATAAGTTCCAGCCTTTCTCAGTGGCAATCACCCCAACATCTTTGCTTTGTGCTTCGGCACACTCTCGTGTACAGCCCGAAACTGCCATTTTTAATTTATGTGGGGAACGCAAACCTTTGTAGCGATTTTCAAGGAAGATGGCTAAACCGACCGAGTCATCGACACCATAACGACACCATGTGCTCCCAACACAAGATTTAACGGTACGTAATGACTTGCCATAGGCATGACCAGACTCAAAACCAGCATTGATCAGCTTTTCCCAAATTTCTGGCAATTGATGGACTTGTGCTCCAAATAAGTCTACCCGTTGCCCACCGGTTAGCTTGGTATATAAACCATATTCTTTGGCAATCTGCCCAACTGCAATCAAACCATCTGGTGTCACTTCACCACCTGCCATACGCGGTACAACAGAATAAGAACCATCTTTTTGAATATTGCCTAGGTAGTAGTCGTTACTATCTTGCAACCCAGCATGATTTGCAGTGAGAACAAAGTCATTCCAACAAGATGCCAAGATATTGGCTACTGTCGGTTTGCAAATATCACAACCTAAACCATGCCCATGTTGTTGAATCAAATCATCAAAAGTTTTAATTTCATTGACCCGTACCAAGTGATACAACTCTTGGCGTGAGTAAGCAAAGTGTTCACAAAGATGATTATTGACCGTTACCCCTTGGCGTTGTAATTCAGATTTTAAAACTTGGGTCACTAAGGGTGCACATCCACCACATGCGGTTGCGGCTTTGGTACATTTTTTTAACGCACCTAATGAGGTCGAACCCTCGGCAATGGCACTACAAATATCTGCTTTAGACACGTTATTACATGAACAAATCGTGGCACTGTCTGGCAATAAATCTACACCACTACTTCCCGCTTTTGCCGTAGATTGTGCATAGCCTGGCATGATTAAACTTTCTGGATTTTCTGGTATCGCTAAGCCATTCAACATCATTTGCAATAAGTCGTTATATTCTTTGGCACAACCAACCAGTACCGCACCAAGTAATTGGGTTTTCTCTGCATTGACCACGATCTTTTTATAGACCATTGCATCCTCATCAGCATAGAAATAGCTCAATGCATTTGCAGTCATGGCATGCGCATCGCCTACCGATGCCACATCGACACCCATCAGTTTTAACTTGGTGCTCATGTCTGCGCCAGCAAATGTGGGGCAACTTTGTTGCATCACATGTTTTGCTGCAATCCTTGCCATGTCATAACCGGGTGCAACTAAACCATAGATTTTATTGTTCCATAATGCACATTCACCAATCGCATAAATATCTGCATCGGAGGTTTGGCAGTAATCATTAATCGCGATACCGCCACGTTCACCTAACGCTAAGCCACATTGGCGGGCCAACTCATCACGCGGGCGAATCCCTGCAGAAAATAGAATAATATCTGTTTCAAGTTCTGAACCATCCGCAAACTTCATCACATGGGTGCTATTCACGCCATCTTCTATCGATGAAGTGGCCTTTTGCGTGTGAACCTTTACCCCTAAATTTTCAATTTTGGACCGTAAAACTTTCCCGCCCAAATCATCAATTTGTACT
Organism: Acinetobacter legionensis; assembly: GCF_048552295.1. NCBI lineage: Bacteria > Pseudomonadati > Pseudomonadota > Gammaproteobacteria > Moraxellales > Moraxellaceae > Acinetobacter > Acinetobacter legionensis. The sequence goes on along the minus strand of NZ_JBIMCW010000035.1, from coordinate 23,549 downwards.
GCCATTAAACGAGGTGCAAATTCAACGACATGGGTTTCTAAGTCTAAATCACGAAGTGCTTTCGCGGCTTCTAAACCGAGTAACCCCCCCCCAATCACCACACCAGATTTTGCAGATAGACTTGCTGCCCGTATTGCATCTAAATCATCAATGGTACGGTAAACAAAACAGTTTTTACGATCATGCCCCGAAATTGGTGGAACAAAAGCATAGGAACCCGTCGCAAGCACCAATTTGTCATACTTGATCACATCGCCATGATCGGTGGTGATGCATTTATGGATGGTATCAAGATGAGTGGCTTTGGTATTTAAACGCAGGTCAATTCCATAAGCATCTGCAAAGTCCGCACGACAAAGAGTTAAATCTTTGACAGATTTACCTGTGAAATATTCAGTCAAATGTACCCGATCATAGGCCAAACGGGACGTCGTTGGCCGTCTTACAAATTTTGAAAGTCTTCATTGACTTGATTTAAACTATGCATAGTTCATGCCAGTTTAATATTTCTAAATATCTAATTTTTTATTTTGCTTGAATACTCAGTACTTATGATTGAATAGTTGTACCTTTATCCTGTGATACACGTTCATGCTTTTTATCCGCACGGATAAAATGTAAATCATAAAACTGCATGTTTAGAAGGCAAATTGCGTCAATAAAGTGCATCAATTTTCTTTAACATTCTGTGACTATGCTTTAAAACAGCACTATTCATGCGAAATATTGGCATCTAAATTGCTTATATGCTGAAAGTTCATGTCAGGACATACTTGAGTAGCGACATGCCAAAATTAAGAATTGCCTTGATCGATGATGATATAGAGCGGGCATCTTTTATCAAATCCTCTTTGATCGAACATGATTTCGAGGTGGTCGCATGTCTGATGATTGACCATTTAAATAGTACCGATCTTCATCACTTATATGCTGATGTGATTTTGCTGGATATGGACCATCCACATCGAGATATTATTGAAAGCTGTGTAAGTCAGTTTGATTTACCCACTGTGCTTTTCACTAAAAACTCGCAAAAAGACACCATCAAAAGTGCTATTGAAGCGGGTGTAACCGCCTATATTGTTGATGGGATTGATCCTGAAAAACTGGAAAGTATTTTAGAAATTTCGATTGAGCAATTTAAAAAACATAAAAAGCTCTTAAAAGATCTCAATGAAACCAAATGCAAACTTGCTGACCGTAAAGATATTGAAAAAGCCAAAGTGATGCTGATGCAGATGCATCAAATTGAAGAAGAACAAGCTTTCAGTTTGTTACGAAAAAACGCCATGAGTCACCGTATCACCATGGGGGAAATGGCAAGAAAGTTAATCGATGCTCAAGCCTTGCTCCAAGCAAATTTCAAGGAATAAACAATGAACACACTTGAAACCACGGACATTGAATTAGGCTATATTCCTTTGCTGGATTGCACTGCAATACTTTGGGCACAACATCAAGGTTATTTTACTGAGCAAGGTCTGAAGGTTAGGTTGGTGAAAGAGCCTTCTTGGGCCAGTTTACGTGATCGTTTAGCTTTTGGCATTTTAGATGCCGCACATTGTCTTTCTGCCATGCTTCCCGCTGCTGCGACAGGCAATGATCAGCTGGGTATTCCCTTACAAACCTCATTGGTGTTGAGCACCAATCGTGCATTTATCAGCTTGAGCCAAAAACTCTGCTATGAGTTAAAAATTCACACGCAAGATACTGCGCAAGCGTCAGCAGTGAAAGTAGTTCAAGCCTTAAAACAAGGCGACAAAATACAACTGGCCCATGTATTTAAACAGTCCATCCACCATTATTGTTTAAGAGAGTGGTTGGCTTTGGCAGATCCAGACTTGGCAAAAAAATACCAACCCTCCACACTGCCCCCTTCCTATATGGTGGATGCGATTTCATCACAACTCATTGATGGATTTTGTGTCGGTGAACCGTGGAATATCCAATCGCAGATTGAAGGTTATAGTTATGTAATTGCTGAGAGTAAACAGATTATTCCTGAAGTGGCGGATAAAGTTTTAGCCACCACCCATGAATGGGCAAACAAGCATCCGAATACGTTAAATGCATTGCAGACGGCGATTCAAAAGGCACAACATGATTTAAGCACCTTGCAATCACTACAACCCATATGGCATATGCTAGAAGTGAGTGACATCATCCGTTTCAATTGTTCTCATCTAGTGCATACCTATGCGTTTCATAAAATACAAAATATTATTCGCTCTTTTGGTACACAGGACCGACCAAAACCAGATGATTTTGAATGGATTATTCAACAAATGTGCAAATGGGATAACTTAGAACTGGATACGGCACAAATCAAAAAAATTTCGACACAATGCACGGGACATTTAATTGAATAGGCTAATGAAATTTTTAATCGTTAAATATTATTTTTTTTAATAGATTCAAAAGTATGAGCCAATATCCATATCTTATTCTAAAAGATTACTAGACATTGGCACATGTTTACAGCTTAGAATTTAACGATATCGCCTTTTAAAGCCACACTCGCAAGTGCTGTACCTTTATAACATTGATATGTGGTGGTGTTTTTTGATTCATTTGCTTTGAAATAGCTCACAATATTGGTCACTGCATTAGCACCTTTATCTTTTGCTGCGCTTTGCAATTGGATTAATGCTGAACGTAATACATGATCACAAGCCTTTTCCGCAGACTTTCCAAAACCATTGGTTTTTTTATTGCTAACAACCGCTTTTTCTAAAACTTGACCGCCAGATTTAGTTCCAGCAAGATAAAATTTTACGGATCCATCTAAAAATCCATCAGCCACAGCTCGATCTACAGCTTCTTTAAAATTGAGATTATGGACAGTGTCCGCAGCTTGTGCAGAGACGATTCCACCAAAGCATAAAGTTGAAACAACAACCAAGTGTTTAAATGACATCGTTTTTTTCCTCTTTTAAGTATGTTTTAAAATAATGGAGGTGTTGATCCCTCCGAATGCAAAATTATTGGTCATGATGGTTTTTGCATTCATATCTCGTGGCTCTCGCACGATATAATCCAAATCACCACATAATGGGTCAATTTCATCCAAATTTAAAGTATGGATAAACTGTTGGCGTTGCAGCATTTCTATACTCAGCCAAGCTTCGATTGCACCACATGCACCAAGAGTATGTCCAAAATAACTTTTTAATGAGCTGATCGGTTTTTTACCAAATATACGTGCAGTGGCTTGAGTTTCTGCAACATCGCCTTGATCTGTCGAAGTCCCATGTGCGTTAATATAATCAATCTCTTGCGCAGAAATTGCGGCATCTTTAAGTGCCATGCGCATACATCTTTCCATCATTTCTGAATTTGGACGAGTGACATGCTCACCATCCGTATTGCTGGCATAACCGATGACTTCTGCATAGATTGTTGCACCACGTGCCAGTGCATGTTCATATTCTTCTAGCACTAAACAGCCAGCACCTTCACCAATTACCAAACCATCACGATCTTTATCAAATGGACGTGGTGTTTTTTCAGGTGTATCGTTCATCCCACTGGTGGCTAACAACACATCAAATACTGCTGAACCTGTCGCGCTGAGTTCCTCAGCACCACCCGCAAGCATCAGCTTTTGTTTACCTAATTTAATCGCTTCAAATGCCTGTCCGATGGCCATTGAACCTGAAGTACAGGCACTTGATGTGGGTAAGGTTAAACCTTTTAAACCAAAATAAACCGTCATATTCACAGCGCTGGTATGTGACATCATTCGGATATACGTGGTCGCGTTTAACTGACTCATGTCGTTGTCTATGAGCATTTTCCCAAACTCTTTGACTGCATCGACACTCCCCGCAGAGGAGCCAAAAGCAACCCCAGCATCGCCACTTTTCAAAATAGGATGATCGATCAAGCCTGCATCTGCCAATGCTTTTTCAGCACAAATCACCGACATCAATGCAACTCGTCCCATACCTCGTGTCACTTTACGATTAAAATGTTTAGGGATATCAAAGTGCGCTACTGGGCCTGCAATTTTGCAACGTAGATCGGTATAAATATCCCAATCAGGCATCACACGAATGCCATTTTTTGACGCTTGGAATTGGGCAAAAACTTCATCTGCCGTTTCACCCAGTGAAGTGATTCCCGACATTCCCGTCACAACAACACGTTTCATTAAATCAGTCCCCCATTCACCGAAATCACTTGCCGAGTAATATAACTTGCGTGATCAGAACAGAGAAAGTTCACCGTATGCGCCACTTCATCGACCTGTCCCATACGTTGTAATGGAATCATTTTTAAAGCATGTTCTTTTACTTCTTCTGTGACCATTTCCGTTTCAATCAATCCCGGTGCAACGCAATTCACCGTAATTTTTCTTTTTGCCAGTTCTAAAGCCAAAGCTTTGGTCGCACCAATCAATCCCGCTTTTGCCGCACTATAATTGACTTGACCACGATTCCCCATAATGCCAGAAACAGAAGAAAGCGTCACAATACGCCCGCCTTGTTTTAGGCGAATCATCGGCATCACTAAAGGTTTTAATACATTATAAAAACCATCCAATGAGGTTGAAATTACTTCATCCCAGTCATTGTCGGTTAAAGCTGGAAATGCACCATCATGGGTTAAACCTGCATTTAGCACCACACCATAAAATGCACCATAAAGCTCGATATCTTGTTCCAGTATCTGTCGGGTGTTTTCACGTTGTGTGACATCAAAAAGTAGCGCATAACTGTTTTGCCCCAAAGCTTGGATTTCTGCGACCACTTGCTCAGCATCAGCACGTCTAGAACGTGCATGCACAACCACATCAAAACCAGATTTTGCTAAAGCTAAAGCAATTGCTTTGCCAATCCCTCGACTAGATCCCGTCACTAATATTCTTCTCGACACACTTAATTCCTACTTATTGCTCAGCTTTCACAGGTGGTTCATAAACACTTAAAACTGCGCTAATTTTATGTTCGTCATAGCTTATTTCACAAGAGAATTGTGCCAAGCCTTCATGTAAATATTGTTGTTCAGCCCGAATGGTCAATGTTTTACCAAATTCAAAATAAGCCAAAGGTAAATTTAATTTGCGTGTTCCCAGCAAATAGCCGATTTGTGGCGCTTGCCCCGTTTTTTGTCCTTTTGCACCAGCAAAGGCACTAATCGTTTGTGCCATGAGTTCAATACTACTCCAAGTCGGCAAACCATGTTCATCACTAAACATCAATTCAGGTGTAATGGTTAGGTTGGCAAGTGCAAAATTCTCGCCTAACTCAAGCAGTTGATCAACAAAAACCATCGGTTTTTCATGCGGAATAAATTGAATAGCATCTAAACTCATCTGATTTCAGTTCCAAAAATAAGGCTGACATTACTACCGCCAAAGGCAAATGAATTACTCATCACAAAACGCACAGAATCAGATTGAGCAGTTTGAGTTGAATCATCCTGTTCAACGTAATGCTGATCATCCAATTCAGGATCAATCACGCCATTTTGATGAAGAGGCAACCAGTTTTGATCTTTAAGCACTTGCGTACAAATATAGGCTTCCAACGCACCCGCAGCACCCAAGCAATGTCCGGTTTTATGCTTAGTGCTACTTAATGGAACAGCATAGTTGTGAAAGACCTGTCGGACTGCTTTAATTTCCATATCATCATTGTGCGTGGTTGCGGTGCCATGCAAATTAAGGTATTGAATATCTGAAGCTTTTAACTGTGCCTGATCCAGTGCTTTTTGCATTGCAGTTGCAGCACCTTTGCCTTCTGGATGCGGTGCAGAAATATGCCATGCGTCCATAGATTCCCCCGCAGAAATCAACATGACCGGTGCTCGTTCTTTACTGAGTAAAAACAAGCTTGCGGCCTCACCAATATTGATCCCATCCCGCTGATATCCACATGGGCTACAGATACCTACACTCAAATTTTCCAAGCTGTTAAAACCATTTAAGGTCAGTTTAGCGAGGGTATCTACTCCACCCACCAATACAGCATCGGCAAGCCCTGCATTAAGCAACCGTTGCCCGCTGGCAAAAGCTTTGGCACTTGAAGAACAGGCCGTAGAAATCGTATACGCAAGACCATCCCAGCCCAAATAGATTTGCAAAGCTTTGGCGAGATTACCCATTTCCTGTTTTTGCTGTTGAATCACGGTCTCAGTTTGGCCTTGAAAGTAGGCTTTTAATAAGGGTTCATTGTCCGAAATACCTGACGTTGAGGTCCCAACAATGATTGCAAGGCGCTTTTTATCAAACTTAGCCACATAGTCACGTAACTGAGATTCACATTGTGCAAGCGCAGTCAAGGCAAAACGTAAATTACGCGAGTCATAGTTTTGCAGCGCAACTGGAATATCGCTACATAACGGATGTGCATAAGCACCCACCCATACAGGCTGATCAAAAATCAAAGATTTATTCTGGGTTAAACTGTTTTCCAAAGAGGTCAATTGTGCCTTGACCTGCTCAGGATGATCACCTAAAGCAGATAAACTGGCTGAACAATGAATGCCTACAGCGGGATGGTTTAAATCAATCTTTTTTGTCATTTTTTTGCAGATCTTCCACTTCACTTTGCTCTAATGAATTTTCTTTCAAAGTATTTTCCACAGGACTAAAGATCATTTGGTAAGGAACTTGCAGATTATCCAACTCAATATGATCAGCACGCGTTTTTATCGTTAAAACATTTTTTTGATCGATCTCAATTTCAGTCTGATCAACGTCCTGTTTCACTTTAACATTTTCTAAATGATTTTTTGCAAAATCAGGATAAGTTGCAAACAGAATATCTCGAACCACAAAATCAAAGGGTAACAAACGCATCGGTTTTATCCTTTCATGCACCTGCACTTTTTGACCATCGAAATCCAGTCTAAACAATTGCTGTCCAGTTAAGCTTAATGCAAACATTTGCAAGTTTTTTGCCTGTTGTTCTTGGTAGAGTAAAAAGCTAAAACTTTGATTTTTCCAGACGACTTCAACTTGATCTTGACGCTGATAATGCGCCAAGGCTGGATCAGCAGACCAAACCACAGGAACCAGACCTTGTGGCTGTGGATACATATTTTGACAGGCACCCAGCGCTAACAACAGACTGATGCTCATTGCTTTTAACCAAATTTGCATTATTCGCTCTCAAGTATTTTGCTCTGTTCCAGATCCTGACGACAATACTCAGCCAAGGTATTTAAGCGTTGTCGTGCATTGCGATAGATTGGATTAGTTTCATCCCAAGCATAACCCGCCAATAATGATGCAATCATACGACGGATTTTTTCATTTTGATTTTTTGAAAATACCACATCTTGAAACTCACCGTCGTACCATGCTTCTACATAAGCGCGAAATACTTTGATTCCTTTACGCAAAGGTTTTTCATATTCTTGCATCCAGTCTACTTGCCCACCTTGTAAGACTTGATCGACTAAAGGTACCGCCAAACTTGAAGACTTGAGTGCAATGGTCACCCCAGATGAAAATACAGGATCTAAAAATTCACCCGCATTGCCTAGCAAAGCAAAATTGCGCTGTGCTAAGGTTTTAACATTTGCTGAATAGCCCACCAAAGTACGGATTGGCGTATCAAACTTCATATTACGCAGAACATGCGACAAACTCGGTTCATCTGCAAGAATATCTTTAAATAAAGCCAATAAGGCTTCAGGCTCATCAGAGATATAACCATAATGATCAAAGAAATCCTGTTCAGCAACAATCCCAAATGAACAGCGACCATCCGCAAACGGAATTAACCAATACCATCCACGATGATCTTTTTCATGTACCGTAATCAGGATTTTATTTCGGTCGAATTCAGGATCATCCAATATCCCATCTTCAATATGACTAAACACCGCACGGCGTACTGGGAAATTTGAAGGGCTTTCCATATCTAGAAGTTTCGGTAAAATACGACCAAAGCCACTGGCATCCAGTAAAAATTTAGCCTGAATTTGATATATATTTTCCTGCTCATCTTTAACGGTTAATACAGGATGATCAAGCTCTACATCAACTGCAACAACCTCATGTCCAAAACGAATTTCAGCCCCATATTGTTCAGCTTGCTGTGCTAAAAGATGGTCGAAATTGGCACGTCTAATCTGCCATGTCGTTCCAGGACCTTCACTAAATTTTTGAGTAAAATCGTAGTAGCTGCGTTGATGACCACGTAAAAATGCTGCCCCATTTTTAAATTGAAATGCATATTCTTCAACATGTTCACGTACTGTTTCTAATAAGCCCGCCTCTTCTAAAAACACCATACATTGTGGCAAAAGTGATTCACCGATCGAAAAGCGAGGAAAATGCTGCTTTTCAATGATCACCACTTGATAACCTTTGTGTCGAAGCAGTGCTGCTGCGGAACTTCCCGATGGTCCTGCCCCGATGATCACCACATCTGTTTGTTGTAAATCTAAACCCTTCATGTATTCACCTTAATGTTCAGTTCTTTGACTGATTAATTGATTTTGATTTAATTTTGAGTCTGCCGGCGTAAACAGCGTGGCATAGATAAACGAAAAAATTACCCCAAAAAGGACCGTTAACCCAAAACAATGTATTGCATAGGTATGGCTTAACGCCAATAAACCGAATCCCAACAAAGTCGACATCATACAGAGAAATAATGCCATCCCGACCACATGCGGATGATCGTGCCCTTGACGGTAGAAAATGGCGTAATCCACACCAATCCCCAAGATGAGAAAAACCCCCATTACACTAAATAGATTAATCTCAACGCCCATCCATGCCTGTAATGCAAAAGTGCTCATCAACGCCAAAGTCACAGGCACCATCAAAGCGAACACCGATTTAATCCCATAGATCAGCATTAAACCGATCGCTAAGGCAATTAATGCATAGACAAAAAGATATTCAGCTTGGATACGATGGTCTTGGAATAAGCTCGATAAATTATGTACAGGGCGAACCAGCTTATTCTTCTGATCTTGCAAAGCCTCTACGGCTGTTACATCTTTTATGCCTTGAATCAAAATCAATCTTTGCTGCGGATTAACCTGTAAAAATGCCAAAGGGTGGGCAGCAAACTGATCTAAATTTAGCAATGTTTGTTGAGACAATCTTGCTTGCCAACTCAGGACATCTTTCGGATCAAGTTGCATCGCGCTTGCATATTCCACCAGTACTGATTTTGGAATTTTCTGTAGCGCTTCAACATTCTGCTGTTGCTGTTCCAGCGAAGGAATCGTTTGCCCGATTGCTTGAAACCCGTCAATTTCGCCCTGTTGTTTTAACTGAGAAAGCGCATGGATTAAGTGTTGTTCTTGCCTTGCAAGATCCTTTGCTGAATTTGCATAAATTGCAAAATAATCACTGCCCTGCGCTTGCCCAAAACGCGAACGAATATATTGATCTTCCTGCTTTAAATGTTGATCCATGCTTTGTAAATTACGTACATCATCATTACTTTTGATCAGCAGCAAACTTGATCCTGAAACCACAAAGATCACAAAAATCAACAGATAACGCTTTGTTGCGTGCGCTAAAAAATAATTACGCCATGTGCCAATAAAGCTTAATCTGCGTATTGCGGGTTCAGCATTTAAGGCAGGTAAACGCGGTAGTAATAATAGACTGGTGATCCCTGCAGCAGTTAAGCCCACCATTGAAAATACTGCAATCTGCTTAAAGCCCGGAAAAGGGGTAAAACTTAAAAATAAATAAGCCAGCAATGTGGTTGAAAGCCCGATCAACAAACTGGGTAAAATCGGCTTTAATACGGCAAATCCATTGAGATGTCGTTGCTGTGATTGCATCGCCATAAAGTAAAAGGAAAAATCGACACATACCCCAATCAGACTTGCACCAAAAACCAAAGTCATCAGATGTATTTCGGAAAATATCCAGTGGGTTACCGCAAAAGCCACCATTGAACCTGTGGCAACCGCAATAAACTCGGTCAACATCGGGCGAATAGAGCGGAAACCAAACCAGACCAAAAGCAAGACACCGATACTCGAACCCACGCCGATTGTAGAAATTTCATTCTTTGCAGATTGGGTACCAAAATGCGAAAAAACAATTGTTCCAGTCCAGTGCGGTTTCACCCCGATCTTGCTCAATTGCTGATTAACATTAGTCATCCATTGGGCAGTTTGTTCTTGATACTCAATATCATAAGGACTTTTTAAAAGTTCTAAATTAAATAGTCGAGAATAGCCTTGCTCATCAGAAATTGTGGCAAAACCATCTTGTATTTCGATATTTGAATGCTGTTGCAGGCTTGCAAGCCCCATGGCATAACGTGGAAATAATAACAATGGATCTTGTTGAAGCAAGCTTTCAGTGATTGGCATGCCCGGACTCATGATTTGCATCAAACTTTGTTCAGTCAGTGCCGCATAATCCTGTTGTTTTAAGATTGCTTGATCTTGCGAACTAATTAAGCCTGCATGATGTGCATATAAAGTCTTGGCAAAATCTTCAGTATCAACTTGCGCTTTTAATGGCTTAAACAAATTCGACTGTTGGACACCAGCCCTTAATATCTGTGTTGCTTGCTCAATTTGTTCAGATGATTTTGCATCAATCACCAAGAACACTTTATTGTTCAATTGCTCACTGACATAGTGTTCGGTTTGCTCAAGCTGTTTATCCTGCTTTACTTTTGGCAGTAAAGCAAAAATATTGGTCTGGATGTGAATGCCTTTTTGCATCCATGTAAATCCCAGCCCGATCGCAATGATGACTAAAAATATCAACCAAATTGCAGTGAGTTTATTTTGCCAATTGGAAGAGTGCATTCTCAGACGCCGATAAAGTTTGAGGTTGAGCCGTCTGCTGACTAAAATTAATAATCGTCATATTATTGGCTTGTTCAGTAATCACAATACGATTGACATAACGTCCACCTTGCGCATTCACTTTGACAAACAATTTTTTAAACAACGCACTTTTCGGGGTCAATGTGACATCCCAAGCTGATGTTGTGTAATTGGCTGCAACCACATTAAAATTTTTGGCTAAGGCTGTTTCATCGCCTGCCATTAACTGTAAAAACATGGTCGCCACTGAACCATATTGACTGTTATCAATCTCAAGTTGACTCATAGTTCTCTGGGTTTTTTGTAGCAACTTTTTTGGGGTAACAATCAAATCTGCTTGAACAGGTTTTTGAATCTGCCAAATCACCCCTTGGCTTTTGGAAAATAAAACCTGCCCATTTGAGCTAAAAGTTTTATTTAACGAGGTGAGCTTTTTTTGCTGCTCAAAATGGGCACGAACTACAGCTGTTTGGGAAAGCTGTTGAAAAATTTGCCCAACTTTAGAACTTTCCGCATAACTTGCCAATGGAAGTGCCGTCACAACCATAAACATCATACTGGTGATGATCAGTTTGATTTTATTTTTAAAATTCAACATTTTTCATGCCCCCTATTGGGTCTTAAATTCAGACCATGCATACAGGCGGTCTAAAAATATTTGTGGTGACTGAAAGCACATTTCTCGTGTTTCTATCTCAACTGCCACCTGACTGGTAAAACCTTTGGTGAGGCGTTTACCTGATTCTGCATCAAAAATCTGGTACTCGATTTTCAAACGGTTTTCCCATTCTTTTAAAGTCGCACGTACTCGGATATGCTGCCCAAAAATAATACCTTGCGCATAACGGACATAACTTTCAATCACTGGCCACGCATAACCTGAATCTTTCATTTGATTATAGTTATAGTCAAATTGATCCAGCAATTTGCAACGTGCAATTTCAAAATATTTGAGATAATGCCCATGCCAAACCACATTCATGATATCGACATCATGAAATGGAACATCAATAATGACATCAGCATACATCAGCGTTCTCCTGCTTGTGCTGCAACAGATTGCAGTTTAACAGACTGAGATTTTCAAGATGATCGACAATCGCTTGCAGTTCTTTTTGCAATGGACGATCTTCTTCAACAAAATGAAATTCTTTCAGTACCCATTGTCTAAATAGACCCAACACTGGGCTTAATTGCTGTGCCAAACCTCTCAGTTCAATTGCTTGAACCGCAGCACAGCTCAATGCAGCAATCACTTGTTCAGTCAATAAAATCACCCGACTAGCATCACGTGCGGCAATCGTGCCCATACTGACTTTATCTTGATTATGGCATTCGGTTGAACGTGAAAAAATTGAAGCAGCAAGTGTTTGCTTAAGTGCTTCGGCAGTCCAAGCTGACACCCCTATCTGTACGGCTTTAAAGCCATGATTGAGTGGTAAGCGATCGGTTTTAGCACCAGTCAAATTACGTGGTAACCCATGATTCATTTTATGATCGACCAACTGTGCAAGCTGACGATCCATCAAATCAGCAATATTGGCAATCATAATTTTTAAGCTATCCATAGCCTGTGCAATATGTCCACCATAGAAATGTCCACCATGTAACACGCGTAAATTGATCGGATCAATTAAGGGATTATCATTACTTGAGTTCAATTCATTTTCAATAAATTGTCTAAGCCAAGTTTTAGAATCTTCAAATATTCCAATAATATGTGGTGCACAACGCAGCGAATAACGATCTTGCAAACGTGGACTTTGATGCTCTGTTTGTACTTTATCGTTTAACCATTCACGCAGTTGCTTGGCAATCTCCTGCTGACCTGCATGTGGTTTCTGAGCAAATAACACCTCATCAAAATGGCTTGGATTGCCCTCTAATGCCAACACATTTAATGCTGTAATTAAAGTACTTGCCAAACTAATCTGCTCAGCTTTTTTATAATTTAAACAGGCCATTGCGGTCATTACCGCAGTACCATTCATAATGGCAAGTCCCTCTTTGGGTCTGAGTGCCAAAGGCTGTATCGCATATTCAGCATAAACATCCGCAACTGCAACGATATTACCTTGATAGTAAACATCCCGTTCACCGACCAATGCCCCTGCAATATAGGACAATGGGGTTAAATCACCACTGGCGCCGACTGAACCTTCTGAAGGAATCACTGGAATAATATTTTCATTGAGCATCCAAACCAAACGCTCAAGTAAAGCATGTGATACCCCTGAATAGCCACGTGCCAAAGAGCATAATCGAGTTACCATCACAGCACGAGCAGTGATCAAGTCCAGATTTTGCCCTAAACCACAACCGTGAAAACGAGATAAATGCAAAGGCAACTCATTGACCTGATGTGCAGGCACTTCAACCAAACAAGAATCGCCATAACCTGTGGTTACCCCATAGATGACGCCTTCTTCTTGTAATAATTGATCGAGAAAATCAGCACCTCGTTGAATCAATGCCTGCCAACTTTCAGACTTAGGCAACGCCACTTTGAGCTGTTGATTTGCGACAGCAACAACCTCTTCAATTGAAAGTGGTTTTTCTCCGATGACAAGTGTCTGCATTTTTATTTGTTCCAAAAATTATAAAAATTAAACCATTGATAAGGTGCATCTACGCAATGCTGTTCGACCAGTTGAACATAGCGTTGTATGACTTCAGCTATGGCTTGGTTGCGGGTTTGTCGCGGAAAATTAAGTTTTTGAGCGATTGAATGGATATGCACATGAAAGTTGTCTTGCTTGCGATAACAGAAAACCGCCAATATCGGAACTTTCAGTAAACTCGCTAAAATCCAAGGTCCTTGCGGCCAAGCGGACTCATCAGCTAAAAATTTAAGATTTTCGACACGTTGCGATTGAACTGGAACGCGATCTGCTGCCACGATGATCCACTCACCCTGATCCAGTTTCTCCTGCAAAAGAATCGCAGTATCAACGCCAAGTTCATCAACCGAAATCAGATGCACATCGGCTTTTTGATTGAGCTTTTTAAGAAATTCATTAAATTTACTGGCATGTTTTTGATAAACCAATACATTGATTTTTTGCTGATGATCAGATTTGATCGCACGTAGCAGTTCGATATTGCCAAAATGCGATACCACAATGATCGCACCTTTTTTATAATTTTCCCGAAAATGCGCATGCCCATGCAAAATCAGCTTTTCTTCTGCGACTTTTCCCAGCCAGCCTTCAATTTTATCCAAAATGCACTCACCAAATGTCATCAAATGAATATACGAATGACTCATATTCGGCTGATGTGAAAATGGTGACTTTTTTTGAGCAAAATGATGCAACTTTTGTAAATAAAGTAATGAAGCCTGTCGGGCTGTACGAGAAAAGATCCAGTACCACATGATGATGAAATACAGCACCAGCTTACACAAAAAACGCCCACCAAAACGATAAAAGCAAAGCATTAACATCAAAGGTAACATTCCACCCTTTTCTTTAAGCTCACTCCATCGTTTTGTATGTGATTCAGTCATGTGCTGAACCTTTGTTTTTTTGTGCCAATAATTTAGGTAAGCGAATCAACATGCCTGCAAAAAGTCGTGCATGTGCTTTACTGAGTCCTAAATTATCTTTCCACAAATTAAAATGTGAAATACCTTGTTCTGGATAAATCACAGCAGTAGGTACGTTGATAAACTGAACTTGTTCCCACTTTAGACGCACTAGAACTTCACTGTCAAAACCCATGCGTGGTTGGAATTTTGCTTGATTGAGGACTTGAATGGTTTGATCAAGTGGATAAATACGAAAACCGCACATACTATCTTTGATTTCAAGTGACAGACTATTAATCCAAACCCAGACATGGGTGACATAACGACCATACAAACGCTTTTTAGGCACCGTTTCATCAAAGATCGGCTGTCCCAAAATCATTGCTTGAGGATGTTGTGCTGAGATGGTGATAAATTTTTCAATATCCTGCCAATCGTGCTGCCCATCTGCATCAATTTGTAAAACATGTGTCCAGCCAAGATCTTGTGCTTGATATAAACCTGTCATCACGGCCTGACCTTTGCCCTGATTGGTCGCATGCTCGACCAGATATACATTTTTATGATGCTGCACCAATTCTTGCAACAAGGTCGAACATTCAATATCACTACCATCATTGACCAAAACCACTGGCAAACCATAAGGGTGAATATAGTCCAGTAATGCTTTGATATAATGCGGATGGTTATACACAGGAATCACAAAACCCAATCGATATTGCTGCATCATCTGTCTCCTAAGCGTTAACCGTAGTAGCAAAAACCAAACGTCCTGATGCTAAAGACTGTTCAGCCTGCTGCAATTGAAAACTGATTTTATCTGCTTTACGCTCAAGTTTAAGCAAAACCACGGCATGCGGTTGGATCAATTCCTGAAACTTAATTTGTTCTAATGCTGTACACCAATCTAGATCAGCCCAGATCTCTTTAGCGAACTTTTGAATAAAAGCAATTTGCCCAACACCAGGATAAATCGGGTGATCAGGAAAATGCCCATTAAAAGCAGCCAGTTCAGGAATAAATTCTAATTTAAATTCTGCACTATTGGCATCAATATGCGATGCTAAAACCACGGGTAAATTTAAGTTTTCAAATAATGATTTCATATAATTTTTATTGAGCTTTGATTGGGCGTTTTTCGGTAATTGGCTTAAAAAACGCCATTGCCTCGGTATCGCAATATATTCCAATTTATCTGCAAGTTGTTGTTTTATTTTTGCGACAAATGCACGCTTATGACTGTGTTTAAGTTCTAATTGAGCTTGTTCAGACAATACCGCCACACATGCCAAAATTTGTCGATGATCTTTTTCAAAGATCAATGTATGACATTCACTGACTTCTGGCAATTCAACAATACTACTTTCAATAGAATCAAGACTTAAACGCTTTTCTTCAAGCTTAACAATACGGTCTAAGCGGCCTTGAAGCTGAAACTGACTTTTTCGATCATCAAGCACAGATACTTCGACTTTATCTGCGGTGTAGATCCAATCATTGATATACGCATGTTGAGTCAAGACACCCAGTTCACCTGCATCTGTAACGCTAATTTCGACATCTGCAAACGGCGTCCAAAGCGCCTCATCTTGTGTGCGATAGGCAATACCGCCCGTTTCGGAACTACCAAAAATTTCGGTGATACTGGCATTGAGCAGTGGACGTACTCCAGCATCTAATTTACCACCTGAAGAATAAACCACTGAATGCTGTTCAAGTAATACATCAGAGGTCCAACGTTTTAAAAGTGCTGGGCTGGAAACCACATAATGATTTGAACCAAAGTGATCGTGACTTAAATGCTGTAACTTTTTTTGTGCTTCAACCACATCTTCAGGAAATGCCAATTGTGGATTATAAAAAGCTCTGCCACTGGCAAGCGGCCAAAGTAATTTAAACAATAAACCATAAATATGTTGATGACTGACTGTAGCAAGCGCCAGTGCATTTTCTGCTAGATCAAAACTTTGATCTAAACCCTGTACTTCATTAAGCAGCTGTTTTAGGCTACGTGGAATCTTTTTAGGTTGTCCTGTAGAACCCGAAGTATAAAAAAACACTGCTGCACGATTTAAAAATGCATCATTTAGATCAATGTGATGAGTATCTTCAACCACAGGATTAATCTGTTTATATTGTCGTTCAATAAAATAAATATTCTGAGCTGCTAAGCTTTTTTCCAAATCACGCACACGATTTGGCGGGAGAATCACCTGTTTATCCGCCAGCAAAACTGCAAAAAATAACACTAAAAAATCATAACTGTCATTTTGCCACAAGGCCCATGCACTTTCAGTGGATTGTTCAATGTGTGTTTTTTCACTCAACACTTCCTGCCAAAATTGGGAAAATGTTTTGACACTAAAATCAGAGGTGATACACAGACATTTTTCAGCATGAATGTGGCTTTGAAAATGACACAACATAAGCGTTTATTTTAACTCGTATGATTTTTAGCTTGATGAATTTTTCGCAGTACAAATTCACCTGCAAATAACAAACCCATCAAAAGATAAGAAATAAAACCATTATAAAGTACCCACATTTGGGTACTGCTAAATAACACTGTATAAAGCGCAATACAGGCATTTAAAATAAAAAAGCCACACCAAACAATCGTGACATTTTTGGTCCAGATCACCCCAGACGCGGGTAAATCAGGTTCAACCAAACGTGCAAAACGCTCAATCATTGAGGGTGGTTTGATTAAGGTGGTCGCAAAAATTATCAACGCGCCCACACTCATCAATACTGGATACAGTTTTAACCAAGCATGATCTTTTAAAATCAAACTCAGCCCACCACAAATAATGGCAAACCAAGTTAATGGCCACATAAGATCACTTTTTTTAAAAAATAAGCGTGATCCACCAAGCAGAACCAACAAAGCACTCACCCAAATAAAATGACCATGCGCTAGGCTGTAGCCCACGATAAATGGGTAAAGTAGAAATAAGATGGTGACTCCGCTGCGGATCAAATGATTCATTCTGCAGACATGTTTTGAATCACAACCACAACATCTTGCACTGTTCTGACATTTTTAAAATCTTCAGGTTTAACTTGCTTACCGGTTAATTCTTTAATTTTAACAACTAAATCAATAGCGTCGATGCTATCAACATCTAGATCAGAATACAGGTTTGACTCAAGCTGAATATCAGCAGGTTCAATTTCAAATAGTTCTTCCATCCACTCACGTAGATTTGTTAAGACGATTTCTTCAGATAACATAACGACCTCTTAAGCAGCGCGTTGCGCTTCAACCAAGTCCACTAAACTTTGCACAGAGGCGAAATGTTGCTTGGTTTCCTGTGATTCAGCATTTAAATGAATGTTATAGCGTTTTTTCAAAGCTAAACCTAATTCTAGGGCATCAATAGAATCCAGCCCTAATCCATCACCAAAGAGTGGTGCATTGGTATCAATATCTTCAATTGAAATATCTTCCAATGCCAGCACATCAATGATCATTTCTTTTAACTCATCAGCAAGATTGCTCATTTATAGATAACTCTTGTTTAATTAACGCTTGATTAAATAAGTTGTGCAAAAAATGATTGAGCTGTTTCACCTGTTTTGAGTTAACAGCAGCATCATCCAATATATCCTGTACATGTACCGCATCTAACACTTTAATCTGAATGTGAAATGGTTCATTTGGAATGTGATACCACTTTTCATTTTTGGTCAGTGTCGAGGGCGTGCATTCTATCAAAATCGGACGAATTGGAACATTCGCTCGAATCGCAATATTTGATGCACCGCGTTGGAACTCATTCAGTGAGGCACCTCTTTCTGTTCGTGTCCCTTCTGGAAATATCAATAATGAGGCTGCATCTTTTTCTTGGAGTTTTTTAACGCAGTCCAAAATAAATTGCTCAGATCCCTCATTTAAAATATAACCTGCACTACGTACTGGCCCCAATGTAAATGGATTGCGCCAAAGTGCTTTTTTTACAATACAGTTGGCCTTTTCCATTAAGCCAATCAAAATCACCACATCAATCAAGGTTGGATGATTTGCAATGACTAACTCTTGACGGCTATGGGCCAGCTTTTCCAAGCCTTCGACCTCATAGGTCATGATGCCCAATTTAACCATCATTTCAGTAAAGCCTTTAAAGCTATATTTAATGGCTTTTTGCGCACGATCTTGTCTTTTTCTTGTATCAAATGTGCTCACTTTCACCAATGGTGCAACCACACCACCAATCACAATTCCGCCCAAGCCAAAACTTGCAAAACTAAAACCTGTAGCACCAACACGCCAAGCGTAATTTAACTTTTTCTTTACTTTATTGATATTTAGCATTTGACCCAAGCACCCTTTTCCTTCAGGTTTTGATTTTGCCAAAACGCATTAAAATCTTGAGCTTCTAAATATTTGCTTTGTTGCGGTTGCAGATTTTCTACAGCGATTTTTAAATTGGCATTTTCTAAACTGACCACTCCAGCCAATGAAAAAGCTTTAAAATTCTGATACTCATCGTATATTTCAGGCAATGCTTGGTCATAATAAATCACCAAGGCATTTTTGGCATTGTGGTGGGTTTTTAAATAAGCATAAGCTTCGACTAAAGCTTCAGACCATGACGCTGCCAAACTGGTCGCGAGCGTATCATCTTGACAAAATATAGAATACAAACCTGAAACTGCATTATGTACGGAAGTTGAAAAAAGTGTCGGAGATGGGGTCTGGTCTGAAAGGACATCTTTTAAAATTTTAAGTGTTTTTTCTTCATCGCCATATTGTGAGCTCCAAACAATATAGTCGACCTGAATCCCCTGCAAACTTTGAATTGCACTATTCAGTGCAATTTTAGCAATACTTGATAACCGTCTACGTTGCATCGCAGGAATTTTTTCAAGTGCTAAAAATGTATCACCATCTTCGCTCAAGGTGAGCCTAGAAATATTTAATTGAAGCATGTTTTATTCATCAACATCAGCTAATTTAATTGGCTTAAAAAGCCTTCTTTAGACAAATTATAACATTTGAATAACAATAAATACAAAAAATACAATTGAACTTTGTCTAATAATTAGTTCCTTAATTAAAAGATCCTCTTACAATACTATTTTTTACTGCAACAGTTTATTCAATCCCATTTCATCAAGTGGCGTATTATACTTATAAAATGTATTTTGAAAGCTTGTTTACTGTTAATTATCGCTAAGTAATGCTATTTTTTAATGTGACTGTGTTGATGACATACTCAGGGTTTTATACAAAATATTGGCTAGAAATAACAAAGCATTTTGAAAGTGCATTTCTATCTAAACAGCATATCTTTGCTACAACAAACCTAAGCCTTGAGCACAGCTATTTATACAACTCTAGATTGTAATTTTCCTGTAATTGCTAATTTTAAATCACAATCAATATTTTAAGCTGAACATTAGATATCTTTCATAAATCAAAAAATGATCATGTGGAGTGAATCAATTGGTATTGAAAGTTCCTTCTCCCTCTGGGAGAAGGCTAGGATGAGGGGGGATTTTATGTTGATCCATGGTTTTAAAAAGGACTTATGAAACAACTTTATTGCTTGGCATTCCTTTGCCATTGCTGATTGATTGCTACACGTCATGATCAGCCAAACATACATCTAACAGATCAGCCTGCTGCACTTTCCGCAACCCATTGTGAAAATTTACTTGGAACACCTTTGGTATTTTCATCAAAGCCAAAGAATTTAACACCATCTTCAGTATCGGAATAAGCCGCCATGACTTTACCTGTTTTGGTATTGATCGCAATGACAGCCTTACTTGCACCCGCCCCACGTGGGTCATAACCACTGCCTACCAGCCAATCACCCTGACGCTGCATTGCACTGGATACCACTAAAGCTGAAGTGATATTTGCATATGATTTACCAACTAATTGCTGAAAACGGGCTTTCCAAGGTGCTGCCTGTATGACGTCATGTGGGTGTTTACCATCTGGTTTAGCCATACCCGTTGTTGGAACAGGACGTGTACCACACTTGCTTTTGATTTCTGACTCATAGCCGATATTACCAACTTCTTGCACATCGATAGTACGCCCAACCTTATCGGCACACTCAGCCCATTGTTGTGGTGTTTTTGCCTGTGCAACAATTGGCGTGACCAGTATACCTGCCAATAAAAAACTAAAGATTTTCATGATTTATTTCCTTTAAATATGTACTTAACATCGCGATAACAATACGCTTTAATAACCAGAGCTTTTAACTAGTTTTGGGGTATCTGCTTTTTCGACTGATACCAATTTTGCCAGATCAGTACCATCACTTTCGCCCTTATAAACCGCATATTCTCCAACCGTTACAGTTGCATGTCCTGTATAGCCAATATAGCCTTCCTTGGGTCTTTTGTTGAGTTTCAATGCCTGAGCTGCCTGTTGAGTATCATTGAAACAAAACCAGCGTGAACGGCGATCATCCGGCTTACGCGGTATCAACTGATCTGAAGGCGCACTGGGATGAAAACAGATAACATCACCTGCCACTTCATCATCAAAATAATATGAATATTCTCCATTTACTGTAATTTGACCACGATATTGATCAAATTCCTGTGTGCTTTTTTGCAGTTTCAAGGCATCTGCATGTGCAAACAAGGGCAAAGCTAAAATACTGCCCAGTAAAAAATTAACCGCTTTCATCATTTTTATCCTTTAAAAAGATCCGATCTTTTATTTAAATATATTTTACTTCAAATACTTATCTCGGGTTTATCACAATAGGAGATGTTACTTAAAGCAGAACCGCTATGTATTACCACCAATAAAATATACTGGCGCCCGGTTCGTAATAAGTACTACATGCTGAGTAAACCACTTTACACTCTTGCTTGTTTTTACTTTGACATTCATAAGCAGCTAATGCTTTGGCGCCTGCGGGCGTACGATCAATTCTAATCACAGACTCTTGACCACCTTGAGTCGGATCAGCCAAGGCAACACATTTATTGTTATAGGTGAAGATGACCTCACAATTTTTACCTCCCTTTTTTTGGCAATTTTCCAAGGCTACTTTTTTTGCCCCACGTTCGGTTCTTGTCGCTTGGGCATAACCTGTAGGTCGAGAAGGTGCTGCCTTATCTTCAGCAATCGCGCCCCAACGTTTTTCCCAAAGTGAGGGTTCCCATTTATATGTGCCACCACCGCCACCACCATTACTACCGCCACTTGGAATCGGTGCACACCCTTGCAAGCCTTGCCCACCAATTGGATAATAACCAGGAGGACAATTGCCCTCTGCGGCCACATGACCTGACCACATCAAAACAACAAACGCCAACACAAGCGTGTTTGCAATCCCCATGAATTGTTTTAAATAGTGTTGCTCTGCGATCGTGAATGTTTTAAACATAATAAAAGCCCTCATGGCCAATAACCATCAATAAATTGAATGATTTTCACTTAGAAAAACAAACAATATATGATCAATTTTCCGATTGATGGAATGTTAATATTTTATCTAACGTTCAAACTTAGATTAAAACTTCTACAACTTTTTTCTGCAAGCCCTTTTTTATTCATTAAATTTTCTATAAGCATTACCAGTAAGATTAAATACAGAACGGCTAAACACAATAATTAAATCATGTGAAAAATCAATACAAAAACATATTTTTAAAACTAAAAAAATTCAGATAAACTCTAAAACTGCATACGACATTAAATCGCCAGTAAATATTTCATGCGCTAAGATGATCAAATTAAGTTGTGAAAAATAATTCAACTGATTTTCTAAAAGCAGGAGCAAACTGATCGATTTGAATGAAGACACAAAAGAAAAATCGTGATGTATTGATATACAAAGGAATAAAATGAAACTGACTAGGACATTTACTTTACTCATAGTGCCAATTGTACTCACTGCATGCCAATCCAACAGTGTAAATAAGCTGATCAGAGATCTGCCCTCTCCCGATGGACGTTTTCATGTAGAAGTCCTACAGTGCCGAGCCAACGATGTCATGTTTGGTGGTGCAACACAAGTTCAGGTTTCAGTTCTAAAAAAAGGTGAAACTGAAAAATGTCGATCATTTATTTATGCATTGGCGCAATTTGATGTAAGAACCATTGACTTTGGCGCAAAGGATAATGCTTTACACATAGAGTGGTTGTCAGGCACTGAACTTAGTGTGTGGCATCGTAGTTTTGCAACATCTCAAGGCAAGAATTATATAGGGCCAGATGTACAGCATAGCCAGGCGAACTCTCCAATTAAAGTTATTTTTTCGCCTTTGGCTGCGCAAATTGGAATGCCTTCTCAGATTAAAAAATAAAACGCTATCCACAATAAACCGTTATATAAATCGTCTAGTTTTGATTGCTGTTGTTATGCAACTGCCCTTTATGGGTCAAGTCTGTCCTCCGAGAAGGTTACTGTGATCTAGTTATAGTCTTCTATTTACATTGATCATCCAATAATGACCTATCTATTAGCTCCCAGCCAGAATGCTCAAAGCGGTTTATTTTTTCATGCTTAAACTTAATCAGTAAACCTTCATTGTATGTAGTAAATACTTTTTATGATTACTGGTGAATTTCATGAAATAGATCGCATTTAAGCGCTTTACCTCTTAGCGAATACTTAATCATACCCTTAAAAAGCTGAACTCCACTGCTATTAATAACTGCTTCAAGCATCTTTCCTATCGCATTATCCCAACTCTAAGCCATTAGCACGCTAAAGCAAATATTCAATAAGATCAGCCCATCATGAGTGCTTCCAATATCCAAATTCAACAATAAACATTTGATATTAAATAAAGTTTAATTCTAATAAAATATTATATCCATCCATTCAATGATCATTTTTATCAAAAAAAACATAGCAAGTTTTATCAATATTAAGCAACGACGTTCTACCCAACACATCTAATAAAAGCCCTCTAAAATAATCACATTAATTCATATACTTTTCATAAAAAGAGATAAGGTCGTCAAATACAAATTAATTATGCACAAAATACAAAGTTATTTATTGTGATGTGCGTCACTATAACCCTGCATTTATTTAAGTACATTACTATTTTATTAAACAGTGCGACTAAGTGTAATTTATTGAAATCATAAAAAATGATTTTAAATAAATATTAAAAATCAACCTTCTAAAATGAATGGGTTTTACTATGAAATTAGCTCTATAGAGGTGGATCAGGAAATTTGAACAACACTTATAAGTGATATTTTGCTCCCCAAATGATGTTATAAACATCAATATATGGAGTATTTTATGGCACG
>NZ_JBIMCW010000034.1:0-43766 GCF_048552295.1 Acinetobacter legionensis | reverse complement strand
TGCCATAAAATACTCCATATATTGATGTTTATAACATCATTTGGGGAGCAAAATATCACTTATAAGTGTTGTTCAAATTTCCTGATCCACCTCTGTTTTTGATAAGCCTTACAACATGTTATGGAAATTAAGAAAAGACTTGTTTGAAGATTTAATCTGACAGTAGAAGTTTATATTTAGCGCTGTGTAAAAATGACTTATCGAAGATGAATTTTATAAAATAGTAAAATTTTTAATTGGATCTGTGTCGTTAAATCGCTTTGTGAAAACCAATAAATATTTTATTAAGTTTTAGTTAATTTTAAGTGTAATAAGTCTTTACTGGGAAGGTTATTTTTTGTATGCTTTTTATTACTAATGATAATTCTTATCATTAGTATTTGTGTTATTTGTTTTTATTTTGTCAATTATTTATCTCGTCCATCTATTGGAATTCTATTTATGAGTAAGTTTAACCTTTATCCAATCTCAATTGCATTTTTAGGAATTACAACAACTTCAGCTTTCGCTGAACGCAATACTGAATCTGCAGATGCACAACAACTTGCTACAATTGTTGTTTCTGCTGCGGGTTATGAGCAAAAACTTAAAGATGCACCAGCAAGTATTACTGTGATTACAGAAAAAGACTTAAAAGACAAACGAATAAACTCAATTGCAGACGCTTTAACTGATGTTGAGGGTGTCGATATTAGCCCTAGCGCTGGGAAAACAGGTGGTTTAAATATACGTATTCGAGGGATGGACTCTGAATACTCTCTGGTTTTGATTGATGGTCGTCGTCAGAACAGCACAGGAGACATCACACCAAATGGTTTTGGTGAATCAAATAACAGTTTTATTCCTCCAATTTCAGCAATTGAACGAATTGAGATTATTCGTGGACCAGCTTCTACATTGTACGGTTCTGATGCAATGGGTGGCGTCGTCAATATCATTACAAAAAAAGTTTCAAATGAATGGACAGGCTCAATAACATTAGAAGGTACTTTACTCCCTAGTAGCTCAAGTTTTGGCAATCAACGTGCTGCTGATGCATTTATTACCGGTCCGATTGTTCAAGATTTGTTGGGAGTACAACTTCGTGCTCGAAAAGCGCAACGTAGTCAATCCAATGTAGGCTATCTTGATAACAATAATAATTCAGTAGAACTGAGTATGGGAAATAATCCAACCAAATCGGATTTAGAAACTATAGGGGCTCGCATAACATTCACACCAACTAAGCAACATGATCTCTCCGTAGAGTATGAAAAAACTGAGCAATGGTATGACAATAGTAAAGGGCAACTTGGTACGCTTGGGGCCAATGGTGGCTATGATAATGCACAAGAATATAATAGAGATCGACTCACGCTTGCACATACATGGCGTAATAAATTAGGAAGCTTGGAATCCAGTATTAGTAATACTCAAACTGAAACAGTTGGTCGCCTTATTCCATCACGTGCTCAAGCTGGTTTAAATGTGATGACTCCCCGTCGTTTAGAAAGCGAAGACACGATTTTTGATACTAAATTCGCAACCCAATATCTTGATGGGCACAATATTACCTTTGGTGGACAATGGTGGGATGCGAGCATTAAAGATGGATTAAGAGTGAATAAAGAAGTTTCGTTTAAGCAATTGGGTCTTTTCGCTGAAGACACATGGGCGCTTAGCCCTGATTTAGCTTTAACGTTGGGTTTACGATTTGATGATCATGATACATTTGGTACGTTTTGGACCCCTAGAGCATATCTAGTTTGGAACGCAAATGACAATTGGACGTTTAAAGGTGGCTATAGTGAAGGCTATAAAGCACCTCGCTTAGAACGCCTGACCCATGGAATTTATAACGTAGGTGGGCAAGGACGAACCCCTCTTTTTGGTAACCCAGATTTAAAACCTGAAACAAGTAATAACTTTGAATTAGGTACTTATTTTAATAATGATTCTAATTTTGATGCTAATATCACAGCATTTTATAGTCAGGTGAAGGATAAAATAGTCACTGGCCCAATTGAAAGAACATGTGATGCCAAGGATTCTAAAGACAAAAAAGCTTGTGAAGATTTTATGGCAAGTGTGGGTACGCCTTGGTTAATGCAACCTGGAGATACTGGCTCCCGTGCCTGGAGTGTAAGACGTCCGACCAATGCTCAAAAAGCAAATATCTATGGTATTGAAACAGGCTTAAATTGGGAATTTATACCGACTTGGAAATTTGGTTTGAACTATACGTGGACCGAAACAGAAATTCAGGATAATGCACTGGGTAATCCGCCTTTAAACGATACGCCTAAACATATTGTTAACGCGTCGTTAAAATGGCAAGCTGATGATAATATCCAATTATGGGCTCGTGGTGAATATCGTAGTGAACGTGCTCGTTACGCCGCTACATATAATAATTTGTCTGCAACAGAAAAAGGGGTCTATGATGCATTGGGTGATTTTAAGGCATATAGTTTGATGCATATAGGGTCAAATTTTAATGTGAATGATGCGTGGGATATTGGCGTTGCTTTATATAATATTTTTGATAAAAACTTTATTGATTATGAGAAAGTAGGTTCACTTTATTACAATCAATATAGCAATACTCAAGAGGGGCGTCGTGTTCAATTGAGTACAACATTTAAATTCTAATAAATCTCAGCTTAGAGTAGCAATACAAAAGCCCTATTTTTATAGGGTTTTTGTATGTAGCTTCTTTTATGTATTTAATTTTTATAAAAATATTTACATAAATCGACACAGATTGTTAGGGGTTAGATGCTAAAAATATACGAGAAGAGATTTCTCTATAAAACTTAAAGCCTTTTAGAAAAAATAAGAAGAACATGGGAATATTGAATATTCCCATTTATTGATTATTTTGGCTCAGGTGGTGTCATCCCAAACTGTAAATAGGCTTGGTTGGTTGCAATACGCCCACGAGCGGTACGCATAGCATAACCCTGCTGAATCAAATAAGGTTCAATCACATCTTCTAAGGTGCCTGAATCTTCAGCCATTGCTGCGGCTAAAGCTTCAACACCAGCAGGGCCGCCATCAAAACGTTCTAATAACATCGATAAATAACGACGGTCTAAAGTATCTAAACCATCTTTATCAACATTTAACATATCCAATGCACGTTGTGCCATGTGTTGAGTGACTTCACCAGTACCTTTAACTTGTGCATAGTCACGGACACGACGTAACAAACGGTTAGCAATACGGGGAGTACCACGTGCACGACGAGCTATTTCTTTTGCCCCATCTGCTGTTGTGGGAACATTCATTAATGTTGCTGAACGCGCCACAATATGAGTTAAATCTTCTACTGAATAAAACTCTAAACGTTGCACAATTCCAAAGCGATCACGCAAAGGTGAGGTGAGTAGACCTGCACGCGTTGTCGCAGCAACCAAGGTAAATGGTGGTAAGTCTAATTTTATCGAACGTGCACCAGGGCCTTCACCAATCATGATGTCGAGTTGGTAATCTTCCATCGCGGGATAAAGAATTTCTTCAATTACTGGAGAGAGGCGATGAATTTCATCGATAAATAACACATCCCCTTCTTCAAGATTGGTCAGCATTGCAGCTAAATCACCTGCGCGTTCTAGGACAGGACCAGAGGTAGATTTAAGGTTCCCCCCCATTTCACGGGCAATAATATTGGCCAATGTGGTTTTACCTAAACCGGGTGGGCCAAAGATCAAGGTATGATCAAGTGCTTCACCACGACCACGAGCAGCACCAATGAAGATTTCCATTTGCTCTCGTACAACAGGTTGGCCTATATAATCATCCAAAGAGGTTGGACGAATGGCACGATCAAAATGATCTTCGGGTTTTTCAGCCCCACTGATTAAACGGTCTTGCATGAGTGTCTTAATCTATCTTATTTATTCATGGATTTAAGTGCAGCACGGATAATGTCGCTTGCTTCAGTATAGTCTGCTTTCACGGCATTAATCAGTTTTTGTGCTTCCAAAGGTTTATAACCTAAAGATTGCAATGCCGCTTCAGCTTCAGCAACAGCAGAATTGCCCGTAAATTGTATTTGAGTTGAAGTCGAATTACTCGGTGTGGTACCTGTAGCAAAGGCTTTAAAGCGATCACGCAGCTCGATCATTAAACGTTCGGCTGTTTTTGCACCAACGCCAGGGACTTTAACTAAAGTTTTCACATCACCATTCTCAACAGTATGTACCAACATTTCCACACTCAGTGTAGAGAGAATGCCTAAAGCCATTTTAGGACCTACACCATTCACTTTTAGCAGGGTGCGAAAGATGGTTTTTTCTTGAGCGTTAGAGAAGCCATATAGCAATTGAGCATCTTCACGTACGGCTAAATGTGTCCATAAGGTAACTTTTTGACCTTTTTGTAATTGGCAAAATGTTGAGAGTGGCGTGTCGATCTCATAACCTACGCCATTTACATTTAAAAGTACGGTAGGTGCTTCTAAAGCTAAGACTTCACCAATAAGACATCCGATCATTGAGTTTGTTCACTTATTTGTTAATGGTTGAATAGTAGATGCCATTTGCTCTAAACGCAAAATTGCTTTAAGAATTTCTTTGCGATTTCGGGCAGATTTTATCCAAGCAGGTAAACGATTAAAATAGGTTTTATTGGTATTTAAATAAGTTCTTTGTCTAAGGTTTGCAGAAATATAATCTTTTAAACAGTTAATATGTTCTTGATTATAGGCGAAAACAAGTCCATTTCTTGTTGCTACACATAGTGTTAGGCAATAACCAAAATAAGGATCTGTATTGAAGCCGCGATTAAATTGTTTGCGTATATCAAATTGGTTAGGATAGATCCGTTTGGAAATTGGGCAAAAGTTGCAATTCAATTCAATAAATTGAGGAACAAAACTCTTTTTTGCATAGTATTGATGAAACTGAAATTTTCCACGTTTACAACGACAAGTTTCTTCAATATCTAAATAAACCCCAGAGAAATAGCCTAAGTTATTTTCTTGTTTGGCTTTTTGGTCAAATGATTTACAACAATTTTGGCAACTAAAAAAGGGTTGCTCAAAATCAACATCATCAATTTTTTTCGTATAGACGGTGGCATTTTTTAAACAAAATGGACATTCTACTAAAATAGGTTGCCGAGAAAATTTATTCAATGTGATTCCATCATCTACAAACCGTTTCATCAGAAAAAACCAACCTTATTACCTTGAAGTTCTTGCGCTAAGTTATAGGCTTGATGGTCTGAAAATTTACTCACAATATCTAAGACTTGCATAATATTGTCATAGTGATGATCACTAAAGCGTGCACCAAACCGTTCTAATATAGACAGTAAACGACCATCTTTAAAACTTAATGTTTTATTCGGTGTGGTAAGGGGAATAAAGGCATCTAAAATATGCTGTAAACTCTGATGGGCAATAATTTCCAAACCTGATTTTTGCGGGTGTTCAAATATTTTTTCACGGGCAAGGTTTTTTGCTCGATCAATCCCAATCTCAATATCCTCAGCGCAGTATTGCAGTAATGAACCTTTTAGCTGGCCTGACAAAATTTGATAATGTTGTTTTGCGAAAGCAGTGGTTACTTCATCGACCAAACGTTTCATAACACGACCACGCAAAGCGGCAATTTTTTGTTGCCAAGTCATATACGGCATACTAAGTTCAGCGGGAACGCCATAATCTCCTAACAAATCAAGAAAAATAGGTTCAACTTCTTCATAGCTGAGCATATTGAGAATAATACCGTCTTCTAAATCAATTAAGGCATAACAAATGTCATCAGCAGCTTCTAGTAAATACGTCAGCGGATGACGACACCAATGATACTCACCCAATTGAATTAAACCGAGTTGATCTGCAATCTGTTTAAGAATTTCTTTTTCAGCTTGATAACAGCCAAATTTAGCCCGTTTGCTTGCAGGAGTATTTCCTTGAGATTCGATGGTCTTAGAGAGCCAAGGATACTTTAAGTAAGCTCCTAACGTTGCGTAAGTAAGACGCATACCTCCATCATGAGGATGATAGTCAATTTTAGTAAGCAGTCTTAAACCTTGGGCATTACCTTCGAACTGTCGTACATCTGCTTGTTGTTCAGGGCTCAGGTCTTGTAAAAAATTTGTATGTGCAGCATCATCAAACCATTCACGAATCGCATATTCACCAGCATGCCCAAAGGGTGGATTACCAATATCATGTGCCAAACATGCAGCTTGAATAATTGCCCCTACATCTGCTGGGGAGATCCAAACGGGGAGTTCATTTTTGATTTTTTCAGCAGCGAGCATTCCCAAAGAACGGCCAATACATGACACCTCTAAAGAGTGCGTGAGCCGTGTATGAATACCATCATGTTGGGTCAGTGGATGAACTTGAGTTTTACGATTGAGTTGTCTAAAACTTTGCGAAAATATAATGCG
The DNA here is from genome assembly GCF_048552295.1 of Acinetobacter legionensis. NCBI lineage: Bacteria > Pseudomonadati > Pseudomonadota > Gammaproteobacteria > Moraxellales > Moraxellaceae > Acinetobacter > Acinetobacter legionensis. The sequence goes on along the minus strand of NZ_JBIMCW010000034.1, from coordinate 37,379 downwards.
GTCATAATCTTTATGAAATGGACTTCGTGCCTGTTCTGTACTTTGCTTTTTACTACCTAAACGAACTGTTGAAAGGAGTTCTAACCAACGCATTTGAGTCATTTATCATTATTCATTCTTTCGTTAATCGTATGATGCCAAATTTATTGAAAATGTACTAGGGGCGGGCGACATAAGTTGTCTTGGTCGGTTTATATTTGAGAAATATTTTCCCAGTATTTTTCACCCTTATATCCAAAATAATTCATAATGAAGTTATAAAAGTTGGCTTCAACACTAAACCAATCATCTCTCGCTGTAATTGGATTCACGACAGCAACAGAGCCATAATCAGGTGTTTCAGAATCAAGGCGAATTAAAAGCTGTTCACCATCATCTAAAAATTATCCAATAATACAATCGCCTGTTAATTTTTGATCTTTTCAATCCACTAAATATTGAGCAGTAAATTTTTGAATGATCTGTAAAGCAATTTATAATCTAGATAGTCCAAACATTAGGAAAATTTCCATGATTAAAGTTAATATGTTTATCCCTATAAACAATTAAAATGAATAAACATTATCCTTGTATCATTAAAAAAAGAGTAAAGCATGAATAAAAATTTCTTCTTATTAACTATGATTATTCTATTTGCAGGGTGTAGCCCAACTGATAAAAATCTATCTAATCAAAACAAAGAAATCGAAACTCAGAAAAAAAATGAAGCGAGCAAAGCTGAAATCGAAGAAAGCATTCCTGCCAAGCCTGAACCAGTAGATCAAGCTTTCGCGACTTTTGCTTTTCAAGAAACGCCAGATGGTCATCTGACAAATAATTGTATTTGGACAGATGATCCAAATTCTCAAAATAAACAGTATTGGAGTATCTTACCGAGCAGTATGTTGAATGGAAAAGCTAAATTTACAATAGAGGATCTTACACCTAGCAAGGTAAAGATTGGGCAACCAACTAAAAACTGCAACGAAGCTTATAAAAATGATACGGCAAACTATGCGTATGCGATTAATAAAAGTGGCGATTTGGTTAATGCGGTGGCCCTCAAGCTTGATCGAATGACTCAAAATGCGGATCATACCTATACAATTGATCTGAATAAAAACTCGCATCCTGAAAAAATCTATGTGTGCTATAACATGGAAAGTTTAGATGTATTTTTCATTGACTCTGCATCCCAAAACTCATATTTAGAACATATCAATGTCCGATTATCCTATGATATTGATGGTGAAATCGATCCTGAGATTTCTTGTGGGAAAGTCTTTTATCAAAAAAGCGGAATCATTGCGAAAGAAGATCCTAAAACGGCTGAGTTTCATTATACAGCTCAATAATTCAATTGTTACGAATCATGTTTAAAGACGAAAGTCAAAGTAAATCGGATATTTAAAACCAAGATTTCAGCGTTTTTTAAGTGGGATATGACTAGCTGAAATCTTGCTTTCACAGTAGAATATGCGCTCTCTTCAAGTCACATTGAGGTGGGTTGCCAAAACCTGCCCGTGGAGCCAAAAACAGCATGTTTATCGTTGCCGGTGCACCTGCACACTCTTCTTTTAAGCAAACACAACTATTAACACGCCTTGCGTCGATCAGTTCTGTTCAATCAATAGAAAGCCAATGGGTTTACCTTTTCGACCAAACGCTCAACGAGCAACAACAGCAATCTGCTTTACAGCTTTTAAACGATGGCGCATCGTTTGAAGTTCGTCAGGCTGCAAGTGACGAAGTCCAGATTTTAGTCACGCCACGTGTCGGTACAATTTCACCGTGGTCATCTAAGGCAACCGATATTTTTGCCAACTGTAATACACCTGTACACCGCTTAGAACGCGGTGTTTTGTTTACTTTAAAGGGAATTTCTGAAATTTCTGATGAAGTAAAACAAATTTTACATGACCGTATGACAGAAAGCGTTTTCAATAAAATTGATGACGCAACAGCTTTATTCTCTGAAACTGAGCCTAAACCTTTATACTCAATTGATATTTTGGGGCAAGGTAAAGATGCACTGGTTAAAGCAAACTCTGAGTTTGGCTTTGCATTGTCAGATGAAGAAATTGATTATTTAACTGCAGCATTTAATAAGTTGGGGCGTAACCCGCATGACATCGAGTTGATGATGTTTGCTCAAGCAAACTCAGAACATTGTCGTCATAAAATCTTTGGTTCAGAGTGGACAATTGATGGTGAAAAACAACCATTATCATTGTTCCAAATGATTAAAAATACCTATAAAGAATCACCTACAGATGTTTTGTCAGCATATAAAGATAATGCTTCTGTAATTGTTGGTTTTGACACACAGCGTTTCTATCCGAAAAAAGATGAAGCCACGGGTCACCATATTTATAAATATAAGAGCCAAGCTGCCCACATTCTTATGAAAGTGGAAACCCACAACCATCCAACCGCAATTGCTCCATTTGCAGGTGCTGCGACAGGTTCTGGTGGTGAAATTCGTGATGAAGGTGCAACAGGCCGTGGTGGTAAACCAAAAGCAGGTTTAACGGGCTTTACGGTTTCTAACCTTAATATTCCAGGTTTTGAACAGCCTTGGGAAGAAAACTACGGTAAACCATCTCGTATGGCATCACCACTTCAGATCATGATTGATGGTCCTTTAGGCGGTGCAGCATTTAACAACGAGTTTGGTCGCCCTGCGTTAAATGGTTACTTCCGTACTTTTGAGCAAAATGTTAATGGCGAAGTAAAAGGTTTCCATAAACCGATTATGATTGCGGGTGGTTACGGAAATATTCGTCCTGACCATGTTGAAAAAGATGCAATTCAGCCCGGCGATTTACTGATTGTACTGGGTGGTCCTGCGATGCTCATTGGTTTGGGCGGTGGTGCAGCTTCTTCTGTAGATAGCGGTAAATTAGGTGAAAACCTAGATTTTGCTTCTGTACAACGTGAAAACCCAGAAATGGAGCGTCGTTGTCAGGAAGTGATTGATGCATGTTGGAGAATGGAAGACTTTAACCCGATCGTATCTGTACATGATGTGGGGGCGGGTGGTGTTTCCAATGCAATGCCTGAACTTGTGAATGATCACGAATTGGGTGCAACTCTTGATCTTCGTAAAATCCCATCGCTTGAACCAGGCATGTCACCAATGGAAATCTGGTCAAATGAAGCACAAGAACGTTATGTGCTTGCCATTAAACCAGAATCATTAGAGTTATTTGAATCGATTTGTGCCCGTGAACGTTGCCCATTTGCGGTATTGGGAGAAGCGACTGAAGCACGTCAATTGACTGTAAACGATCCATTGTTTGAAAACAAAGCAGTGGATATGCCAATGCAAGTCATGCTTGGTGGCACGCCACGTATGAGTCGTACATACGAAACGATTCAACGTAAAGGTGATGAGTTTGATGCATCTAAAGTCGATTTAAAAGATGCAATCTTCCGTGTATTGAAAAACCCGACAGTGGCTTCAAAATCATTCCTAATCACCATTGGTGACCGTTCAATCACGGGTATGGTATCGCGTGATCAGATGGTGGGCCGTTGGCAAGTTCCAGTTGCGGATGCTGCGGTAACCACAACAAGCTTACAAGGCTATACCGGTGAAGCAATGGCAATGGGTGAGCGTCCTCCTGTTGCATTGTTAAATCCTGCTGCTTCTGCACGTTTGGCCGTGGCTGAGTCCATCACCAATATCATGTGTGCCAATATTGAACAGATCAGTGATATTAAACTGTCTGCTAACTGGATGGCGGCCGCAGGTCAAAAAGGTGAAGATCAAGCATTATTCGAAGGTGTAAAAGCCATCGGTATGGAAATGTGTCCTGCATTGGGTATCGCAATTCCAGTGGGTAAAGACTCATTGTCGATGCGTACGACTTGGAATGACGAAGGCGAAGATAAATCTGTGACTTCACCAATGTCTGGTGTCATCACTGCATTTGCACCTGTGTTGGATGTTCGTAAAACATTAACACCTGAATTGAAAAATGAAGATTCAGTTCTAGTACGTATTGATTTATCTAAAGGTCAGTTCCGTTTAGGCGGTTCGATCCTTGCACAAGTGTATAAGGCAATTGGTTCTGTTACACCTGATGTCGATAACTTTGAAGATTTCAAAGCATTCTTTGCATTGGTTCAAGATTGGAATAATCGCGGTTTGCTCAAGGCATATCATGACATCGGTGATGGTGGCTTATTGGCAACCGTTGCTGAAATGATGTTTGCTTCACGTTTAGGGGTATCACTTCACGAACAATCTACTGAAAGTTTATTTGCTGAAGAAATTGGCGCAGTATTGCAAATTTCTAAAGCAGACTGGTCAAGTCTGGCAGATGAAGTTGCAACTTCAAGTTTAAGAGAAGCGATTTGCGTTGTTGGTACTGTCAATGATTCTGATAAATTGTCAGTGAACGGTCTGATACTTGATCGCACTGAATTGCAACAAGCTTGGACTGAAGTTTCTCATCAAATTCAACGTTTACGTGATAATGTAGAAACAGCTGATTCAGAATTTGCATTAATTGGTGATAAAAATCATAAAGGTATAATTGCATTACCAACATTTGATTTAAATGAGCCTGTTGAAGCTCCTTATATCAATGAACGCCGTCCAAACATGATGATTTTACGTGAGCAAGGCGTAAATGGTCATGTTGAAATGGCTGCGGCATTCGATAAAGTGGGTTTTAATACTGTTGATGTTCACATGAGTGATTTACTTTCAGGTCGTGTAGATTTAGACGACTTTGAAGGTCTGGTTGCTTGTGGTGGTTTCTCTTATGGTGATGTTTTAGGCGCTGGCGGTGGTTGGGCTAAGTCCGTACTGTTTAATCCTAAACTTCGTGATCAATTTGAGAAATTCTTTAACCGTGACAATACTTTCTCTGTAGGTATTTGTAATGGCTGTCAAATGTTGGCTCAGCTTTCGCCACTCATTCCGGGTGCAGACAACTGGCCACGTTTCCGCCGTAATACTTCAGAAGTATTTGAAGCCCGTGTTGTGAATGTGAAAGTTGAGAAATCTCCATCGATTCTTTTAGAAGGCATGGAAGGCTCTATTTTACCAATCGCTGTTGCACATGGTGAAGGTCGTGCAGAAACTTCTGCTGAAAACTTTGCTGCGTTAAATGCCGGTAACCAAGTAATTATACGTTATGTAGACAGCTTGGGTAATGCGACTCAACAATATCCACTGAACCCAAATGGCTCTCCTGAAGCAATTTCTGGGGTGACTTCAAAAGATGGTCGTGCAACGATTATGATGCCGCATCCTGAACGTAATTTCCGTGCAATTCAGCATTCTTGGAAGCCTGAAGAGTGGACGGAAGATGGTGCATGGTTACGTATGTTCCGTAATGCGCGTAAGTTTATTGGTTAATTAAATCCTAGACCAATGAATTGTAAAAGCCCCGTAAGGGGCTTTTTTAATCTATGATGGTTGAAAATATTGAATACTTACTAAAAATGAAAAAAAGATTATTGGATGTGACAAGAGTTATTTTGGATAAGTTTAGCAATCGCTATCATGATTATTATGGCTTTTGGGGTATAGGCGTACTGTATACGCATGCAAGACATTTAAATACCTTTAGTTTTACTTTTAGATTATTGAATCAGCACCATGACATTAACGATAATTTTTTAGAGAAAGTCCATCAAAGATTTTCTAAATATTTAGTTGATTGCTTAAGTGTCCATCATAAATTTCTGACTGATTTAAGTTTAGCCATGGTTAAAATTGACTTCGATCACGGTCATCTTTTAAAGCCCTCGACGTTATATGGGGATTATTTTTGTGTGCAAGTCGAGTTGATAGATCAAAAAGGTCAGCGTTTTTTTGCTGAATCGGATGGTTATTGTTTTCCTCATATTGAGTGGATTCAACAAAGAAAATTGATTAACTCATTGTCATTCGGAAAAAAATTTTACTGGGAAGCCTCGAATGAACATCAATGAAGGTATTGGAAATTTGTTACACTTTTAGGGTTGGTTTATTTTTTGCATGTTATAAATTGTCTATTAAAAGACCGATGTTTTGCCCCAAAGATGTTCCATGATGTAGCAAGAATGAGGTGATAAAATGATAAGAACAGTCAATTATTCAACAGCAGATAAGGTCATCCTTCGCCAAAAAGGCTGGAAATGGTTTAGTGTTATTTTAGCTATACAAATGCTGATTATTCTCAGTGCATATTTAATCGCGTAGCTAACGAAATGAGTACGTTCTCTGATTGAGAGTTTTTAGTTGCTAATGACAAAAGGCACTTTATTGTGGTTTTTATCTCTGATAAAGATATGTTCATGAGATAAACACAAGAGCAAGCTATTTGCATGTTTACTGCAAATAGCACTTTCTATTCATTTTGATTTAGATGGTTTTTCTGTTGCTTGTGCTTCTCGTTCAGCAGCTTCTGCAGCATCAGCGGCTGCAGCCGCCGCATCTGAAGCAGCTGTACTTGTTGATATGTCAAAATCAACATTTTCAGCTTCCAAAGCTGCTTCCTGTATAGCATCAATAGATACAATTCCAGCCTCTGCGCCACTAGAAATATATTCAGAAGATTGTGCTACATCATCGTTTTTAGCATGTGCTTGACTTAAAAATATGTTTGATAGCATGACTGCAATTAAATAGCTGTTTCTCATTGGTCTTTCTTCTATGAAATCTAAAATATAAAGGTAACTATTTAATAATTTAAAGTAAATATAAGCCGCCTTATTTGGATAGCTTATAGGGGAATACAAAAATGTCAGATGATGAAAATAAAAAAAATTATTAATATGAGAGAATTGATTTAGAAAAATCAAAATTTTTTTAAATAGATGAGATCATGAAAAGAAGCATATTTCTAGTACCAATACTGATTTCTTTAACTAGCTGTTACCCGATATATAAAACACAGAAGCCTCAAGTGACTGTGACTGTTGTAAATGAGCAGGGAGTAGCAATTCCTGATGTAAAAATCGTGTTAGTAACATCAGTACATCCTGCAAAAATAGATGATCAATATGATGAAAAATTCACAAATAAATTGGGGATAGTGAATTTTGAAAAACAGGCCGAATGGAAAGTTGAAAGCTTAGTAATTCATGGGGTGCAAGTTTATGATTGGAATTTATGCCTTGAAAAAGATGGTTATATCATCCAAGAATTTGTCAAAGTAGGTAAAAAAGCGCAGATTAAAATCATTTTAAAGAAGGGTAAAATGCCATTAAAACAGTATCTTGATCAATGCTAGAAAGTTAATTATTCTGCATATCATATATTCAATCTTTTGGAGCGATTAGTGGAATTGAAAGTAGTCTAAAAGGTAGGTAATCTCAGTCAAGCATGTACAAAAAAACCACCCGAAGGTGGTTTTTCTGATCTTAAAAAATTAATGTGTGGCATCAAAATTATAAGATTTTTGTTTCTCAGTATCGAATTTGCCTTCCCATTTACTAATTACAAGAACAGCAAGTGCATTACCAATCACATTTAATACAGTACGAGCCATATCTAAAATACGGTCAATACCCGCAATAAATGCTAAGCCTTCTAGTGGGATACCCACGCTGCCTAAAGTTGCCAATAGAACCACGAAAGACACACCAGGAACGCCTGCGATACCCTTAGAGGTAATCATCAGGGTCAAGACCAAAACAAGCTGTTGAGTGATGGTTAAATCAATACCGTAAAGTTGTGCAATAAAGATAGCAGCAATACTTTGATAGAGTGTTGAACCATCTAAGTTAAATGAATAACCGATAGGAACAACAAAACTGGTAATTGATTTTGGCGCACCATAAGCTTCCATTTTTTCCATCATACGTGGTAAAACGGTTTCAGAGCTTGCAGTGGAGTAAGCAAGAATAAGTTCATCTTTTAAGATTTTGATAATTGTCCAGATACTAAAACCACAGAATCTAGCCACAAAACCAAGCACAATAAAGATAAAGAACAGGATTGCCCCATAAACTAAAACAGCAAGTTTAATTAATGGTAATAATGAACTAAAACCAAAGTTTGCTACAGTCGCAGCGATCAAGCCGAATACACCAAATGGTGCAAACATCATGATCATGTGAGTTACTTTGAACATTGTTTCAGAAACAGCTTTTAACACGTCAATCAACGGTTGCTTGGTTTCTTTAGTCAATGAACCTAGACCAATACCGAAAATGACTGCAAAGAAAATAATCGGCAACATGTGCCCATCACCCATTGCCGCAAAAATATTCGGTGGGATAAGTGAAAGAACAGTATTTACTAAGCCATGAGCTTCATGGCTGACTTCCTGTGTCGTTTCTTTATATTGCGAAATATCAGAGGTTGTCAGTGTAGACATATCAATGCCTGCACCAGGTTGGAATACATTGGCAGCAACTAAGCCTACAATAATTGCAACTGTCGTAATAATCTCAAAATAAACAATGGTTTTAAAGCCAAGTTTACCGACACTTTTACTGTCACCCGCATTGGCAATTCCTAAAATCAGCATGGAAAGCACAAGTGGAATTACAATCATTTTGATCAGATTGATGAAAATCTTACCCAATGGTTGTAAAAAGTTTGCAATGATGTCACCGCGAATTTCAGGTGCGTTGTGCAAAAAAGCACCAACAAGAATACCTAAGAAGAGCGCAATAACAATTTGCCAAGCAAGGCTAATTCTCATTTTCTTCATACTGAGCCCTTAAAATTCAGATTTTGGCGAAAAGGAAAACTCTATCAAAAAAACACAAAAGAAATCCCGCTAAAGCATGTGGGCGCCTTAGGGTGGGAGATTCTGAGTATTCAGAGTATTTCGAAAATGGCCTATTCTGACGCTATTTGCGTCAGCAGTACTAACTTTTTTATCAAAAATGCGTTCAAATGATTAAAAATAGTTCAGTTTGATTAAAGGATTCGATTTTATTGTTAATTTTAATTCATTATATAAATTAAATTTCACACAACTATTCTTATTTTTTATATGTTTGCATTAGGCGTATATATGCCCATATCATCAAAATTCCTGTTAAGCATACGAGATAAATTAACTTTGGAATAACCACCTGAATCGGCACACCCATTTGATTTAACTGAATAAATAAATTAATTCCTTGAGTAGACGGGAAGAGATGAGCAAAATACTGCATCCAAGTTGGCATTGCTTGCAAGGGCCAAGCTGCACCTGACAGTAAAAACAATGGAATTGAGGTGAAAACGATCAGATGTCCAGCACGTTCTGAAATATCTAGATAGCTGGCTAAAAGCATTGCCATTGCAATCACGCAACTAATAAAAATCGGAACGGAAAACAACATGCCCCAAAAATTGCCGCCTCTCGGATAGTCATTGATCCAGTAAGTGAAACCAAATAGATAATAGCAGCCGAGGCAACCAATCGTGAGTGCTGCTAAATAGATTCCCAAAAACTCAGTAGTTGTGGCTCGCCATCGTCTTTCACGATACCCCGCAATCAACATGCACAATCCTAGAACAATAGTCTGGTGAATGATCAGAGGCGCAATTGCAGGAAAGATATAACTGCCATATCCTGAAAGTGTGTTAAACAGCGGAATTTGATGGATCGGAAGCGCGACTTGGAAATGTGAAATTTTGCCAAACCTTTCGGCTTGTTCTGCAACGGCATTTTCAATTGCAGTGGCTAAGCCTAAACCAATCTGTTTGGTTTTAAGAAAATAAGCACTACTGAGATATAGACCAATACCACCAGCCTCACCTCGAACCACACTATTGGATAGGTTCTCAGGTAATAACAAAATACCATCGGCTTTTTGCTCTTGAACCATCCGTTTTGCTTGTTCAAAATTTCCAGTGATTTCAGTAATTTTTATATTGGGACTTTTGGCAACTTCAGTAATGATGGTATTGCTCAGATAGCTTTGTTCTTCATCAACAATAATAATCGGCAAACTTTCAGCAGTTTGCGCTTTATAGGCTGTAGGATAAAAAATGCTATAAAAAAATACTGAAAGCACCATAGTGGTCAAAATAGACGAGTTTTTCCCAATATTTTTAAAAGTGTCTACATAGTATCGAGCGAGCTCTTTAAAGAATTTAATCATGTTTTACTCCCCTTAAATTTTTATTGAGGAGTAAACTTGATAATGCAAAATAGAAAATACAATATGCAGCAAGGATGGCTAAAGGAACCATCGAAATAAAACTAGGACTGCCAACAACCCATTGCTCAGTTTGTAATTTCGCATAAGGTGTATAGGGAATAATGTTGGCCCAAAATTTGGTAAAAATTGGTGCATTATTTAAGGGAAGCGTGACACCTGCAAAACTTAGCGAAGAGCCACCATAGACTGCAATAAATCCAAAAGTTTTAGATAAATTTTTAGTTGCGAGAACGACGCTACTACTGATCAGTGCATAGGCTGAATAAAGTAAGAACTGTCCAAGTAAAATCATCCATAAACTACCAGCAATGAACCAACCTCGGATTACCACCAGCCAAAACAGCCATACCCAAGTCCAAAAACAGAAAATTAACACATAGACCATATTTTTTGCCAGAAGTGCATTTAATACAGATTTGTCTTGAACCCATTGATTTAATGTGCCGTATTTCAATTCTTGACCCACTGCAAAAGCCACACAACAACATAGCAATAAGTGCAAAATTGCTGGAATCATAAAGGGTTCTAAATAGAACTCATAACTGAGATTGGGATTGAACAGGGGAGAAATTTTTATATTTGCTGTGGAAAGTTCAGCATAAGGAATTTTATTTTCAAAATATGAATTCTTTGCAAAATCAGCAATCGCTTCAACCGTAGAGAGAAGCATCGCTGAAGAAATCCCATTGCCAATACTAAAATAAGACTGATTAAAAGCAATACTGATCTGTGAATCTTGTGCTTGAACCAGACGTTGTTCAGCACCTGCTGGAATATGCACATATCCCCAAATCTTGGTCTGATTGAGCAGATACTCAACTTCATTGGGATTGTCTGATACAGTGTAGATTGAAACCGTATGATTATGACTAAGATACTTTTCTATATTGCGACTAAGTTCACTTTGATCTTGATCAATAATTGCAATCGGTAAATGTTCAGCTTTTCCTGCATAAAACATACTACTGAATAAAATAATCACAAAGAGCGGGGCAAGTGTGACTAAGCATAAATCCCATTTATGCTTGAGCAAATATTGAAGCTCTCTTAACATGCCCGTCCACATGCTTATTGGCTCTCTTTTAATTTAAAGATCACACTCATGCCTACTTTTAATTCAGGTACGGCTTCAGCGGGTGTAAGCTTAACTTTAAAACTACGAATATCATAACCACCTGTCTGACGTGTGGTTTTAATGGTTGCAAACTCACCTTCAGCATCTATATTTTTGATGTTAAATGACACTGTTTTATTGAGTGCGGGTATAAAACCATCTAAGCTTTTCGCTTGATAAACTTGGGTGTATTGATCTTCACGGACATTTAAACTGACCCAATTTTCTTCATCTTGAATAATACTCACAACAGGAACACCAATAGCCACCAGTTCTGAGGGTTTACCGTAAGTTTTAGATACAGTGCCGTTTACAGGAGAGTATAGTTTGGTTTCTGCATCTAAAGCATTGGCTTCCGCAACAGCGGCTTTCGCGATCTCGACTTGTGCATCAGCCCCAGATTTTTGTTCAGTGGTACTGCCGCGTTTTGCACGTGCATATTGCTGATAAGCAGCTTCACTCATTTGAGTGGCTGATTGTGCAGCGGCATGCATTTCATCACGTCGTTGACGCGAGATAACCCCTTGTGCAAAGAGGTTAGCCCCACGTTGGTAGGTCATTTTTGCAAGATTTTCTTGCGCTTTTACACTTTGCCAATTGGCATATAAGGTATCAATATTTTCTTGTTGAGAACCTCTGTCTGCTGTCGATTGTAAGGCTAAGGCGGATTGTAAACTTGCCAGGGCTTGTTGTTTTTTTGCAGCAATTTCTGGACTACTTAGAGTAACTAACAGTTGTCCTTTTTTAATTTTTTGACCATCGCTGACAAAGATGCCTTCTATCCGACTCGGAACTTTAGTGCTGACATGTAATGTTTCAGCTTCAACACGTCCTTGAACATCTACTGTTTTAGGCTGATAACTTTTCCATAGACCAAACGCAATCAATCCCAATAATAGAATAAAAATTATTGCGCCAATGACCAGAATAGTTTTCTTTTTAGAAGGTTTTTGATCGTTGTTGATGTTTGTCGCAGCACTTTGTTCCTGTGCCGAATCTTTGATTGGTGTGTCTTTTTCAGATTCAATTTGGTCGGCTGTAGGTTGTTGCGCTACAGTTGCATCAGATAAAGCGGTCGGATCTGTATTGTTTTGTGTATTCATTTCTGGATGAACTAAATTTTCATTTAATGAAATATCTGAGTTTGCATCAGCTTGCGAAGTTGAAGATGAATCATTTTGTCCATTGTGATGGTCATGCTGTTTTGTCATTTTATGCTCCATCTTAACGAATATAATCTGTATTAGTTTGATTGACGTAGTCTTTGAATTGTTCAATAGAACCATGGCTTTGTAGCAAAGTTGCTAGGGAGAGCACGTATTTATAGGCATTGAGTGCTTTTTCGGTTTTGAGTAGGCTGAGTTGATTCTGTGCATCGATGACTTGAGTGGCGGTGCCCATATCTTCTTTAAATGATAATTGTTGAATTCTTAAATTCTCTAACACTGCTTGTTCATTTTGTTGTAGTAATTGATTGGACTGCTGTGCTGTGGCGAGCTCACTATAGGATTTGTAGATAATATTCTCAATCTCTTGTTGGGTGCGCGCTGTCATAAGCTCTGTTGCATATCTCTGTAATTCAGCGGCTTGGACATTTTTGTTCTTATCAATCCCTGAAAATAGGTTGTAGCGAGCAGCAACACCCACAATCCAATTTTGGTTTTGATCTAAACTATATTCTCCAAACGCAAAAAGGGTTGGTTTTTTTGCGGCGCTCTGGATTTTGACATTCTGATTGGCAAGCTGTGTATCCATTTGCATTTTTCGAACTAGGCTTGAAGTTTCAGGATAAGAAGCAAGGAGTTGGTTGAGTGATTGGCTTTGCTGACGATTGACAAATAAAGGTGTCGTCAATAGATCAATTTTGGATTTATGCAATAAATTTTGAAGTTGGAACTGACTGGCTTGTAAATTTGCCGAAGCATTTTGTTCTGAACGCTGGGCATTATTGCGCGCAACTTCAAATTGCATGCGTTGTCCTTTGCTAATAAATCCCTGTTTTTCAAGTTTGAGTGAATTGTCATAGTGTTGTTGCATTGCACTCAGATTGAATTGACTGGCATTGAATAGCTGTTGTTGTAATTGCACATTAAAATACGCCTGAATCACTTCAAAACGTTGTGTATCTTGCTGTTGTTTAGCATCGAGTTGACTACGTTCAACTTTTAAATTGGCAATCTGCTTTGTTGTCGAGGTAATCCCGCCAGTATAAATTGGCATCATCACAGAAACTGTAGGGCGAACAACTTGATCTTCAAGGACAACATTGGCTGTATCTGGAATTAAGCCAATACCACTATGAATTCCTTGGTTTAGTCCTTGTTTTAAAGGATCTGTGATATTCGATGGAATGTTCTGTTCAGATTGCCATTGATCAACCCGATCATTCACCCCTTGTGAAAGCGTCTGTTCCAGATTATTTTTGACCCCATTTAGTGGAATATCTGTTTCAGTATGAAACTTATAGGCACGTACACTTAAATCGATGCGAGGTAGACCAATATTTTTGACGGCTTCTGCTTGAAGTTTAGAAGCTTGACTGAGTGCTTGATTGGCTTGGGTGGTATAAGAGTTTTCAAGTAAATATTGTTCTGCTTGTACATAGCTTAGATTTTCAGCAAACGTGACGGATACAAAGGCCGTATTTAAGGCTACAAAGCTGCTTACTTGTATCAATTTTGATAATGCTTTAAGTGAATAGCAAGTTCTAAATTTCATCTGAAAAATCATCAGCATTTGTTTAAATTTGAGACTATTCTAACCTTGAATGACTAGAATAAATAATCTAAATGTATACTTTAATATGTGTGGTTTTTGTAGTTTCGATAATGAGTATAGATGTGATTAAATTATAATCAAAACCATGATAATTCAATCAATAAATTGAATCTCAAAATAGATATAAGGAGAAAAAAATGGCAAGAATTACCATTGAGTCTGTGGTGACAGCACCAATCGAATTAGTTTGGGATATTTATAATAATCCAGAGGATATACAACAATGGAATACCGCTTCAGCAGATTGGCACACAGTCAATTCTAAAAATGATCTACGTGTGGATGGTCAATTTTCAAATCGTATGGAAGCTAAAGATGGCAGTATGGGCTTTGATTTTTCGGGTACATATACTGAAATTATTCCCCTTAAAAAAATTGCTTATTCTTTTGGCGAACGAAATGCTGAAGTTCACTTTGAACAGAAAAATGATGCTGTTGTGGTGAGGATTAGTTTTGATCCTGAAACGGTATATCCAATTGAACAACAGCAAGCAGGTTGGCAAGCAATTTTAGATAATTTTGCACGCTATGTAGAAAATAAAAGCTAGTTTTGCACAAACGTACAATACAAAATATTTCCACAGACTTACTTTGATCTTTTGAAATTCGTCTAGATCAAAGTTGAGTGTTGTTGTGGAAATCTTTCTTTATACCTTGAGTGTGATGTATAGCCCTGGTCCTGTAAATTTCATTGGATTGAATTCAGGACTGCTTGGGCAGCTTAAACAATCCATTGGTTTTTTCATTGGGGTGGGTTGTGCAATGTTATTTCTATTTTTGACCTTGGGCTATGTTGGTGAGGCTGTTATTCCTCACAATTAGCTAGACTATATTTCTTTGGTCGGGGCGGTATATACCTTTTATATCGCTGTTAAAATGTTGACAGTATATTTAGAAACAACTGAAAAAGCCGAATACCAACTGACTTTCTTAAATGGTTTCTTAATTCAATTATTTAATCCTAAAGGAATTCTGGTGATTTTACCCGTCACGACAATTATGTATCCTGCGGCTAAAATTACTGGCGTGATGATTTTCGTTGTATCTTTAATCATTTCTATTGGTGCTGCTGGAGCGCCGTTCGTATATGCTTTGGCGGGTAAATTTTTAGGGGATAAAATTTCTGATCCTAAATGGTTTAATTATTTAAATAAAATTATGGCAATCATGCTGATTATTACAGGACTTGGAATACTTCGAGATTTTATTATAGGAATGCATTTGTTTTGATAAATCAAAATCTTGAACTGAATCTGTATGTGTTTTACACCTAAGGCAAATGATTGATCTTTTTCCAATGCGCAGGGCTGAGTCCAAATGCTTGTTTAAAATGTCGAGTCATATGGCTTTGATCATAAAAGCCTGCATCTGTTGCAGCTGCAACTAAAGAAGCCCCTTTGATTAAATTGATTTTAACTTTTTCCAGCCTGCGCATGGTTAAATAACGATGTGGGCTGGTTCCAAACAATAAACGGAAGTCGCGTGATAAACTCCACCGGTCGCGACCAATATTTTTTTCTAAATCATCCAAGCTGATATTTCGTTCAGATAATGTATGAATAAATTCTCTGGCTTTTTCTGCTGCACGATAATCAAAACTTAGCCGTTGTGATAATGGTTGAAAAGAAATTTCATTTAAAGCCATGGCCAGATCATACAGCGCATCTTCTTCTTCCAAGACTTCCATATGATTTTCAATACTTTGTAGAAAATTATTGGTGGCTTTAAATAATCGAGGATCTGTACTGATCCCATGTTCGATAAAGGGTAGAGGTTTACCCTTTAAAATAGATTGAATTTTTGCAGGTTCTATATACACCATGCGATAGCGGAAACCTTCTTGTGTACCTGATTCGCCATCATGTTTTTCATCTGGATGCAGTACCATTGTCATACCTTGCTGGCTATGTTGCATGACACCTTGATAATGAAAACTTTGAACGCCTGAAAGGGTGCGACCAATGGCATAGGTATCATGCCGATGCGGTTCATAGGCATGATCATTAAAAAATGCTTCGATACGTTCAAATCGATCTGTTTCTGATGCTGTCCGAATCCAATCCTGATGATTTGAGGCTGGCATTTACCATCTACCAATGAATAAAGTTTAAGCTGGATAAATTATAACTGAGTTAAGCTTATAAATTGAGTTTTTATCCGTATATGGATATGAGTAACGGATATTCTAGCTTTGTGCAGTCAGTAATAAAATCAGAATGGCAATAAATCATTGTTTCAGGATGATGATTAAAATATCAATGCGCAGTCTAGCTACAATATTTTGCTTCTCTAATTGTCTATAGTTAATAGAAATATCAACTCTAAATCTTTAAACATATTGAAATATTGACTGACAAAGCTACTGCAAGAAATGTCGATTTGTGGTTAAATGCGCCTATTTCATTCGTTTCACTTTAAAAAAGGGAAAAATCATGCGCGCGTACAATTTCTGTGCTGGTCCTGCTGCATTACCTACTGCCGTTTTAGAAAAAGCTCAGGCTGAGTTATTGGATTGGCATGGTAAAGGCTTATCCATCATGGAAATGAGCCATCGTAGCAAAGACTATGTGGCTGTCGCTGAAAAAGCAGAAGCAGATTTACGTAAATTGATGAACATTCCAGAGAATTATAAAGTATTGTTCTTACAAGGTGGTGCATCACTTCAGTTTTCTGCAATTCCGCTCAATTTATTGGGTAAAAATTCCAAAGCTGATTATATCCATACGGGAATTTGGTCAGAAAAAGCCACTAAAGAAGCGCAACGCTACGGCGATATCAATATCGTTGAGGCGGCAACAAGCATAAATGGAAAGCTTGCAATTTCTGAGCAAAGTACCTGGAACTTGTCAGACGACGCGGCTTATGTCCATTATGCTGAAAATGAAACAATTGGTGGTATTCAATTTGCCAATATTCCAGAAACAGATAAACCTTTAGTCTCTGATTTTTCATCAAGTATTTTATCTGCGCCACTAGATGTATCTAAGTTTGGTTTGATCTATGCTGGAGCGCAAAAGAATATTGGTCCTGCAGGTTTAACCCTTGTGATCGTGCGTGATGATTTATTGGATCAAGCAAAACCTGAAATTCCAAGCTTGTTAAAATATGGTTCGCAAGCCAAGAATGATTCTATGGTGAATACACCCGCTACTTATGCTTGGTATTTGTCTGGTTTGGTTTTTGAATGGTTGCTTGAGCAGGGCGGTGTAAACGCAATGTATAGAACCAACCTTGAAAAATCTAAATTACTATATGGTTATATTGATTCTAGTGATTTTTATAACAATCCGATCGCACTTCCAAACCGTTCAATCATGAATGTGCCGTTTACTTTGGCAGATGAAGCACTGGATAAATTATTCTTGAAAGAAGCTGAAGAAAATCATTTACTCAATCTTGCCGGCCATCGTTCAGTAGGCGGTATGCGAGCTAGTATTTATAACGCTGTACCTGTAGAAGGTGTACAAGCACTTGTCAACTTTATGGATGACTTTGCTCAACGTAACGGCTAATCATACTTCAAAACATTTAAATGATTTGTTGTGCGATCAGAACCTTAATTTCCCCCCCCCCTTGATTGAGTAAACAGAGGAGGAGGGAATTAAAGCCCTAGACTTAAAAAAAATCCCTCCAGAGTGAGGGATTTTTTTATGAGATAAATGCGGTAAAACATTAAGTCGTCGGGAATATGCCTAATATATGGATCATCATTGCAGCTAAAAACATACCTAGAACAAAAAAGCAGCAGGCTCCTTTATCCAAGCGTAAGTGAAAACCACTCACTTGATTGATTAGACTAGTCGATTGTTCAGGTATAATTTTCATTACTGAGCCTAGATTTTTAAATTATTGTTTAAATCCTATTGGTTCGTCGTATTTTTAACATAATTGACTGGTTAAATAAAGTGCTAAATTACATTATTAATATGTTGAGGTATTTATTATCTCGCGATCAATAAAAATATTATGAATTTATAATTATGATTTTGTGGGTACATTGTGGATAACTTGCCTATTTTTTAGTCTTTATATGAAAAATAATCCGAATTAAGTATAAAAATAGAGTCTATTTTTTAACAAGATCATGATATTTATTGGTTTAATTTTTATGTTTAAGCTTCTGTTTTTAAATTTATTTTCTGGGGATTCTTTAAATAGGGGGAATGTATTTATTATTTAAATAAACAGTCAATATTCTTCAGCTTAAATAGTTTTAAACAGACCTGATTATTTGATTTTGAATTTAAACTGTGGATAAGTAGTAAATTTGAATTCAAAAACATAAAAATTGCAGGGATGTATTTAGATATAATAGAAATGTTACAAAACATGTAATAAAAAAGCATGATGGGTTTTCCATCATGCTGATCAATCTGTTTTTGAATCAAGCAGCTGAATAAATGTTTGCTTGAATCCAAATATTACCACGAATATATTGTCCAATTTCAAAATCTTTGAAAGCAGGATCTTTAGTTGCAATACGGACTAAGATTGCTGGTTGGTTCTCTTCAAGAATTAAAGTGACATCATAAAGTGTGTAGTTTTGTTGCATAAATTGCATTTCAGTTTTGCCAACAACTTTTCCTTGAAACCAAGCTTCATCCTCTTGTCCTAAAGTTTCTCCGTATAGGTATGCCACCATTTTAGAAAAATCAACAGTAACAGGAGCTTTGTCATCTTCTGACTTCGCTTCCCATGCATCAATTTGTTCTTGAAGATTTTCAGGCGTAATACCATTATTTTGTGAAAGGATATCGTTTAATGCACGATGGTGTTTGATTGAAGCAGGATCATCAACAATGATTTGCTCATGGTCTGAAACTTTTTCGAGCTCATAAGCCCATGCATTCAGTTGAACTTTATACTGTTGATCTTGAGAATATTGGTGTCCATTTACACTGTATAAACTGTCAAATGCATAGACCACACTATTTTCACCTACTTTTAAGCTAAGCACTGCTTGAGTGTTGGTTCTGCAGGTAATGATACGGTCGATAGAAGCATTTAATTGATACGGACTTTCAAAACTTGGGAAAGCCGTTTTTACAGCTTTAGGTTTGTTATTCTCAACATCAATCACTTGACAGAGCTGTACAGAAGAACCGTTTGGACCTTGGATTAACCAAGTTGATACATCCATATCACATTCTTTTGAACAAAGCCCCATGGGCATCACTGGTGCATCCAAAGCCAAACCTAACCATTTGGGTACTTCGGACGTTGGGTTTTCTGTCAATAGACTCCAATGTTCGACATGGCTACCAAAATTCTGATCTTCTATGATAATTGTTTCAGGTCTGTTTTGATTGTTCATTTTCACGATTTTAAATGCCTCTCTTATGCTATTAAATCGAGGATGATTGCTAGATTTCAAGTCCTGAAATGTAAAATCATAAGAAAAACCAGAATATTAAACTCAATTGCCATCAACCACGCCTTAAATTGTACTTTTAATCACCAAAATACAGATGAAAAGTTTGATTGGATTTCGAAGTCGTTAAAGATTTGCGCAATAAATAAAAGAATATGCATAGGACAGCGTAACGGCATTTTGCTAAAATGTTTAAAAATCTTTATCAGAGATGTTGTGTGCTGCCATTTAAACTTTGGGTCGATGCTGATGCTTTACCTAAAATTCTTCGTGAAGTGATCTTACGTGCATCAGACCGTTATCAATTAGAAGTTACTTTTGTTGCAAACCAGCCTGTGGGTATTACACCGTCTGTACGGATCAACTCAATTCAAGCAATGTCGGGTGCAGATCAAGCTGATCAAGAAATTGTTGATCGTATGAGTGAGCATGATATTGTGATTACTCAGGATATTCCTTTGGCAGCACAGGTCATTGAAAAGGGTGGTGTAGCAATTCACCCACGTGGAGAGGTTTATACATCAGCCAATGTCAAAGCTCGTTTACATTTGCGTGATTTTATGGATACCTTGCGTGGTGCTGGTGTACAAACGGGTGGGCCGCCACCGATTTCTGAGCGTGATAAACGTGAGTTTTCGAGTAGCTTAGACCAGACGATTCTCAAGCAGAAACGTAAGACTTCGATATAAGTCTAATGCTTGATTTAAAAATCATCTGCAACTGAATTTTTTCGACCTTTTGAATTAATCGAACTTGCTTTTCAATAGATATTTATATCAATAGAGCTTCCCGTTGCTTGATTAAGATTTAATTGAATTTGCAAAGATCAATGTAAAATTAATTTTTGAATCCAACAATTTAATTCACACCCAGCAGTCATTTAGGAATCTATATGCCCTCTAAATCCAACCTGATGACGACCTATATTTTATTGGTCTTCATTTGGGCAAGTACGCCTTTGGCAATTGTATGGAGTGTGGCAGATTTACATATGATGTGGGCTTTGGTTTTGCGGTTTTTTATCGCCTTGCCGATTGCTTTATTTTTGTTGCTGATTTTAAAAGTTAAATTACCGTGTAATAAAATTGCTTTACATAGTTATTTAGCTGGTTCATTTAGTCTGATTGGTTCACAAATTTTTACCTATGCCGCAACCAGTTATTTAAGTTCAGGTATTATTGCTTTGATGTTTGGATTAGCCCCGATTATGGCAGGACTTATTGGTCGTTTTGGCTTTGGTCAGAGATTACATGGGATTCAATGGCTTGGCATGCTGCTTGCTGTTGTCGGTTTAGCCATTATTTGTACCAGTAGCGGCGCCAGCCAACATGTGCATCCCGTTGGAATTATGCTGATGTTGATGAGTGTATTTACTTATGCTTTTTCCATCTTTTGGGTAAAAAAAGTGAATGCAGATGTCGTCCCAATGGCGCAAGCAACAGGTTCAATCTTGGTTTCTACGTTGGCTGCAATGTGTATTATTCCTTTTATTTGGCAGTATGCGCCTACGCATATTCCAGAAACTAAATCACTATTGGCATTGATTTATACCGTATTTATGGCTTCATTGCTGGCAATGTTTTGTTATTTTAAATTGGTTCAAAATATTAAAGCCACAACTTTATCATTGACTACAGTGATGACCCCAATGATTGCCATGTTTTTAGGCGCGATGCTCAATAATGAAAAACCAACTATGAATGTGTTTATCGGCGCGGTAGTTTTGATTTTCGGGTTATTTTTATACTTTTACAAAGATTTTAAAGCACGTCAATTGCTAGCCAAAAAGATTAAAAATTAGCATCGAATTTTTCTTTTTTCTTTTTTCTTTTTTCTTTTTTCTTTTTTCTTTTTTCTTTTTTCTTTAGATTTTATGCAAAGTGATTAACCTTCAACTAAGCTTAGATTCAGGCTTTTGCATAGTTTATTTGTACAGCTCATTGAAGCTATGTAGATGCTTTTTAAAGAAGATGTGTTTTTAATTTTTTAAAATGTTAATCGATGCTTACAGATTGATGAAAGCCAATATATAGCCAACTTATCAAAAAACTCAAACACAAGAATATAATTTCCCTAAAATAATATTTTAAATTAAATCAACTACATGGCGGATAAGTTATTTGGTTATAAAAAGTTGGCAATGCCACACATTTCGTAGGAGGATGCCAAACTTTGCGCTGCAAACAAAACTCTGCTTTGTTTTTGCTCATGTAGAGCGAGGGGGACGTCCTCTACTCCCACCTAATGGCGGCTTCTCTGTCGCCTCACGGTAGGATCACCATCTTTGATTCAAAAATACAAAAAATGAATTGATAACCAGCACTTCCATAAAGCGCATACAAAAAGATAGGCTTCATTTATGATCAGGAATTTGATGAAAATCACTTATATGAATAATTAGTTAGTTTGACGATAATTATGGTGAATAAACCAATTTGTATAAAAAAGTATATTTATTTCATTATTTTAGATAAAAGCAATCATGATAATAATTGAAGATATTGAGATAAAAGAATAAAGATAAATGGCATAGGATAAAAATAATATTCAAGATGAGTTGAAGAGAAATGACTAAGCAGATCCGCTTTAATGCCTTTGAAATGAATTGTATTGCACATCAATCTCCTGGTTTATGGCGTCATCCTTCAGATCGCTCAACAGAATATAAAGATATTGAATATTGGACTGACCTCGCTAAAATCTTGGAAAACGGGCTATTTGATGGCATTTTTATTGCGGATGTACTTGGGATATATGATGTTTACCACCAAAGTGCAGAACATGCATTGACTGGTGCAGTGCAAGTCCCAGTCAATGATCCTTTGCAAATTATCCCAGCGATGGCTGCGGTGACCCGACATTTAGGTTTTGGTGTGACAACATCAATATCTTTTGAACATCCTTATCCTTTTGCGCGAAGAATCAGTACATTAGATCATCTCACCAAAGGTCGAGTGGGGTGGAATATTGTCACCTCCTATTTGGAAAGTGGTTCTAAAAACTTAGGACTAAATACGCAATTAAATCATGATGATCGCTATGATATTGCCGATGAGTATTTAGAGGTGCTATATAAGTTGTGGGAAGGATCTTGGGAAAATGATGCGGTTTTAAGAGATAAACAGGCTGGAATCTTTGCAGATCATACAAAAGTGCATCCCATTTTACATGAAGGGAAATACTTTAAAGTTCCTGGTATTCATATTTGTGAACCTTCACCACAGCGCACACCTGTACTCTATCAAGCAGGTGCTTCTGCTCGAGGGCAAACATTTGCAAGCCAAAATGCTGAATGTATTTTTATTGCACCACCATCAAAAATAGCAGCCAAGAAAATTGTTCAAAGTATTCGTGAAAAATTAAAACAGGAAGGACGTGACCCTTATTCTGTTAAAATTTACACCTTATTGTCAATTGTAACTGATGAAACGGATAAAAGAGCTCAGGAAAAATTTAAAGAATATCAGTCGTATGGAAGTTATAACGGTGCTTTGACCTTAGTGTCTGGTTGGTCTGGTGTAGATTTTTCACAGTATCAACCTCATGATAAGGTTGAGTATATTGAAACCAATGCGATTCAATCGATGTTAGATGCTTATGTCAATGCGGACCCTAACCGTACTTGGACAATTGAAGAAATTGCCCATTGGAATAGTGTGGGGGGAAATGGTCCTGTGTTGGTCGGTTCAGCACAAACGGTTGCTGATGAGTTACAACAATGGGCAGAAGATACAGATGTTGATGGCTTTAATTTAGCCTATATTTTGGCACATCAAACTTTTATAGATATTGTAGATTTTATTGTACCTGAGCTACAACGTCGTGGTGCTTATCAAACAGAATATCGTCAGGGTACTTTACGAGAAAAACTATTTGAACAAGGTGCTTATTTATCAAAGAATCATCGAGGCTCACAATATCGCAAAGCGAATACGGATAGATTGGCACAAGCCAGTTAATCTTAAAATTATACTCTGAGATAAAATATTAATTCATCTGATTGTGGAGCATACATTGCCATTATCTAGCAATATGAGTTGTATTGATTGATATTGTTTTAAAATTGATCTTTAAATGGTTTTTAAATTAGTCATTTATTTCATAATCATTTAGCTCGTTAGTCAGAACGTAGCCCACATAATGTGGGCTTTTTTTATGGTTTTAATGGATATGAATTTTAGTGATAAATTTATAATTTTGTTTTGAATAATAAATGCATTTATTCGTATAAATAGCATAAAAAAATAATGCTAGTTTAAATCCATGCTTATTTAAAAGAGTAACAACAATGACTGATTTAAACCAAAAAAACTTTTCTTCTCAGACGGCCGTTCCTTTGCAATTTTTTGAATTGAATCATGATGCACATGTTATTCAATCGGATGAAGAAGCTATTCAAGTAGCGAAAAATTTAGCCAAAGAGTTTGCCAAAGAAGCATCACAACGTGATTATGAACGACGTTTGCCACTTGAGGAGATACAGCTCTACTCACAAAGTGGTTTATGGGGGATTAATATTCCACATGCTTTTGGTGGGGCTGAAGTGAAATATCGTACATTAGCAGATGTGGTTAAAACTATTTCTAGTGTAGATCCTTCACTTGGACAAATTGCGCAAAATCATTGGGCTTTTATAGAGCATCTCCGTTTAGATGCCAGTCTTGAACAGCAACAATTTTTCTTTGCTGAAATTTTAAAAGGTCGACGTCTGGGTAATGCCTTTTCAGAAAAAGGTAGCAAGACCGTTGCTGACTTAGAAACCAAAATACATAAAACAACTCAAGGCTATGAAATTAATGGTCAAAAATTCTTTGCTACAGGGGCTCTATTGGCACATTGGGTACCTGTCGTAGCAGTGAATGAAGATGGGCTACCTGTGGTTGCCTTAACGCCACGAACAAGTACAGGTCTGGAAATTGTCAATGATTGGTCTGGATTTGGACAGAGAACTACAGCGAGTGGAACTGTAGTACTAAAACAAGTTCAAGTTGATGAAAAATATATTGTGCCGATCCATAAAGCCTTTGAAAGACCTACAGCAGCAGGTGCGATTTCTCAATTCATTCAAGCCGCAGTGGATGCTGGTATTGCGCGTGGTGCAATTGATGAAACGATTCAATATGTACGCTTACATTCACGCCCTTGGATTGACTCAGGTTTAGAAAAAGCGAGCGATGATCCGTATACCATTGCAAGTATAGGGGAGTTAAAAATTAAATTACGTGCAGCCGAAGCCGTTTTAGACTTGGCTGGTGATGCAATTGATCAAGCAATTGCCGATCCATCTGAAGAGAATGCTAATCAGGCGGCATTACTGGTTGCAGAAGCCAAGGTATTAACAACTGAAATTGCCATTCTGGCTTCTAACAAATTATTTGAATTATCAGGTACTCGTTCAACATTGTCTGAATTAAATTTAGATCGCCATTGGCGTAATGCACGTACCCATACTTTGCATGATCCTGTACGTTGGAAATTTAATTTAGTCGGTAATTATTATCTCAATAACATTCACTTACCACGCCATGCGTGGAGCTAAGAATAAAAATAAGCAAATGATGGAGAGAAAAAATGGGTAACTTAGATATTCAAAACCGTTTTATTGAAGATTTATCAATCTCAGCAGACTATGAGACGGTTGCGTCAAAATATCGTGCAATTTTTGAAAAAATTTCACAGGGTGTCGTTGAACGCGAGCAACAGCGTATATTGCCGTATGAGCAAATAGATTGGCTAAAAAATGCAGGTTTTGGTGCATTACGTGTGCCAGTCAAGTTTGGTGGAGATGGGGTGTCTTTACCTCAGTTATTTCAATTGCTCACTGAACTTGCAAAGGCCGATTCAAATATTGTGCAAGCATTGCGGGGGCATTTCGCTTTTGTTGAAGATCGATTAAATGCACATAAGTTTAAGAATCAAGAATTATGGTTTAAACGCTTTGTTCAAGGTGATTTGGTGGGGAATGCATGGACTGAAATCGGTCATGTAAAAATTGGTGATGTGATTACCCGTGTAACTCAAAATAATAATCAATTGCTGGTCAATGGGAAGAAGTACTATTCAACAGGCACAATCTTTGCGGATTGGGTTGATTTATTTGCCTATGATGAACGTACGGATCAGCATGTTATTGCTGCGATTTCTCGACATGCTTCTGGTGTTGAAGTACTGGATGATTGGGATGGTTTTGGTCAAAAAACCACGGGAAGTGGCACTCTAACGTTAAGCAATGTTGCAATCGAAGCAGACCATATTTTGCCTTTTGAGCAACGTTTTAAATATCAGACTGCGTTCTACCAAGTCATTCATTTGGCAACCTTATCGGGTATTGCACAGTCAGCAGTTGCAACATTTATTCATGAAGTACAAAAGCGTGATCGTATTTTTAGTCATGGCAATGCTGACTTAGTACGTAATGATCCACAGATTTTACAGGTGATTGGTAAAGCTTCCGCACAAGCCTATGCAAGTCAAAGTATCACCACGCAAACAGCAGAAGCTTTGCAGCGTGCATATATTAGTCACTTTAGTGAATCCGAAGTAAAAAATATTCAAGCAAATAATGATGCTGAATTAGAGGCAGCACAAGGGCAGGTGGTTATTTCTGATTTAGTCTTGGAGTTAACCAGTAAGTTATTTAATGCGCTTGGTGCATCTGCAAGTACCACCACAAAACAACTTGATCGCTTCTGGCGCAATGCACGGGTCGTATCTTCACATAATCCAGTCGTATATAAGGAAAAAGTGATTGGTGATTGGGAAGTTAATCGTGAACCATTGCCTTTTGTTTGGCAAATTGGAACAAGTCCAAAAGTTGGTGCTGCCTAGAATTTAAATTTTCACCACCTTTAGTCCAAGGCTTGCTTATGCAAGCTTTTGATTTTTATAAAGACTATAAAGAATAATAATTATTGTACTCATGAGTATACAAAATGGTAGATTTGGTACTATGAGGTGAAAACAAAGTTAAGTAGATTAGTACAGCAAAAAACAAATACAACGAGGAAATCATGTCGCTTAAAGGAAAAACACTTTTTATTACCGGTGCAAGCCGAGGAATAGGGCGAGAGATTGCACTAAAAGCTGCACAAGATGGTGCGAACATTGTGATTGCTGCAAAATCTACACAAGAGCATCCTAAATTAGGGGGCTCGATTTTTACTGTTGCTCAAGAAGTTGAGGCGGTAGGTGGTCAAGCTTTAGCACTTCAACTGGATGTACGTGATCAAGATGCGGTTGCGCTTGCCATGAAACAAGCAGCAAAGCATTTCGGTGGAATTGATATTTTAATTAACAATGCTGGTGCGATTAAACTGTCTGGCGTAGAGACGCTTGACCCAAACCGTTTCGATTTAATGTATCAGATCAATACACGTGCTGTGATGGTATGTAGTCAAGCTGTACTACCTTATTTAAAAAACAGTGACAATCCGCATATTTTAAATCTTTCACCGCCGTTAAACTTGGATGAAAAATGGTTTGCTAGCTATGCACCGTATACCATTACTAAATATGGCATGAGTATGTTGACTTTAGGGATGAATCAAGAGTTTTCCGGTTATGGGGTGAGTGTAAATTCACTATGGCCGAGAACGATTATTGCCACAGCTGCAATTGAGTTTTCTTTAGGCGGTAAGCAATTATTTAGCAGAGCTCGTAAACCGAACATTATGGCAGATGCCGCTTATCGTATTTTAAACAGTGAAAAACGCGCCTTAACAGGACGCTTATTGATTGATGAAGAAATCCTCCGAGAGTATGGTATTACAGATTTTAATGAATATCGCTATGCTGATTCAGAGGATGAATTAATGGTTGATTTGTTTGTTAAAGAATAATTGCTGAGCTGATCACGCCAATAATCCGTGCCGATTTTAAAATCCTGAGTTGATTGTTTAAAATCGGTACATTAAAACATTGGAAATTTTTATAAAAAAGCAGAAGATATAATATTGAATCTAGAAAATGAGTGAGATGTAATTTCGTGTATGAGTTAGATTGTAAGTTGCTCAGTATTTTTTACTATATCTACAAGTTTAAAAGTGTTTCTGTTGCCGCAGATCATTTAGCGATGAGCCAACCTACAGTAAGCAATATTCTAAATAAAATTCGTGTTCATTATAACGATCCGTTATTTTTACGGATTGGTAATGAAATGGTGCCTACAGAATTATCTAAACAACTTTATCCCTTGATCAGTGAAGCGCTGAGCAAAGTTGAAATTATTAATAATTTTAGTGTGGATTTTGATGAAACAGCATCTCAGCAACAGTTTACTGTCGCGATGACAGATGTTTCTCACTTAGTTTTATTGCCTAAAATTTCTCAATATCTCAAAGCACATGCACCACATGTTAAATTAAATGTTCGCGCCATCACCTCTGAAACCAGTTATCAGATGGCAAATGGTGAAATTGATTTGGCGATTGGGTTTTTACCGCAATTAGAAAATGGTTTCTATCAACAAAAATTATTCGAACAATTTTATGTGGTGATTGCATCAAAAGATCATCCACGATTAACTCAACAAAGCATGACCGTTGAACAGTATTTGAGTGAATCACACATCGATATTGATGCAGGTGTTGGGCATTACCACATCGCCAATGAGCTGTTAAATTTAGATTTAAAACGTAATGTGTTGATGCGTATCCCGAGTTATCTAGGCGTTGGATTGGTGGTGCAAGATACTGACTCGATTGCAACCGTTCCTTATTATTTGAGTGAAGTCTTGTTGTCACGAGGAAACTTACAAATTTTCCCAGCACCCATTTCGTTTCCGACTTATTCGATTAAGCAGTATTGGCATATGTCATGTCATCATAAAACTAGCCATCAGTGGTTAAGACATATGTGTTATGAGATTTTTAGTCAGGTGAATTCAATGCCTTTACCCAGTCAGTTATTGAACTATGCTGATCAGCCAGAAGTTTAAGGGTTTCTCGAATTGATACATCCAGAATGATTGGTATCAACAACTTGATAAAATATTATTGATGAAAAAGCTTAATATTTTTGATTCAGAAAGTTTAAACGAGATTTACACGCAGGTCAGCAGTTGAATGGATGTGTGTATAAACAATATGCACAGGAAAGCGGAATATCTTTTGCAATTAGGTCATTTTTCCCATCAAGTTGTTCAAGCTTATCTTGATGTATTGAACTCGAGTTATATGACGAAAGTGTATGACGTATATCATTTTTTAAACAGCTATATTGTGACTTAGAAGAGCTATCACCAGTTCAACAGTATCAACTTAAAAGTGTAATTAATTGTTGTTTAACGGTCTTTAGATAATAATTTAGAACTGTAGCTTTTAGAAAAAAATCAAAATAAATTTTAAAAGGACTTTTTTAAAACTAAATAGCTTAAGAACAGTTATCCTTTTAACATTAATTTGCTTGATGCTCTGAATCGGTTAGCTTATCAGGTGTCATCAATGCTTGATTGACATAGAGTTTGATTAAGCGTTCACGTGAACCAATGGATTTTTGATAGTGCGTAGAATTTAACAATAATGATGCGCCATAAGTCACTGTCCAGATATAGGACAAGTAATCACGGATAGACATACTACTGTTTAAGGCTTTGAGATGTGCTCCGAAAAGATCTTTAATTTCTAAAATACGTTGTTCACGTATGCTATAAAGTTCTTCGAATAAGTCTTTGAGTTTACGTTCATTATTGGTTAGACGCTCTTCAATCACATGCAGTAAAATTGTTCGATTCGAATTTAACATGTTATATAACATGTATTCAGATACATAGATTTTAATATCGTGATGGTAGGCTTTAGAAATATCTAAAAGTCGTTTTTCATTCAAAATAATCAGTTCAAGATACAGTTGGTTTTTACTTTTAAAATGTTTATAGATCGTTCCTTTTGCGATATCAAGTTCAGCAGCAAGCTCACTTAACGTAATATCCTGATTATTATCAAGCAATAAGGTTTCTGCCATTGCTAAAATTTTCTCTTTGCGAAGAAGAAAATTCTGTTGGCGCACTGAACTCATTCTATTGATCCAAAACTGCTGATGAAGAACTGGACTCAGAGTATATCAGCTATTTCGCTGATTCAATAAAACTATAGTCCATCATATTCAATAAAATATTTATTTTTTCAATATATTTAATAATTTAGATTTTATATAAGCAAATTAGCGATGTTAAAAATTTTAATGAACCATTTATAAAACTAAACTTAAGTAAGGTCACACTACGACTAAAAAAATGGCAAGAGATATACCGTTTAAAACATATTTAGTTAGCAACGACTTTAAAAAGAAAAACCTGATCGTTTGATCAGGTTTTTCTTTTTAATAAAGCTCTTAGAGATTAATCTGCGCGGCGCCAAATGGTACCTTGACGTGTATCTTCCAGTACTACACCTTGAGCAAGCAAAGACTGACGGATTTCATCTGCACGGGCAAAGTCTTTATTTTTCTTGGCATCAATACGTTGTTGAATGAAATCCTCAATATCCGTTTGAGATAAGCCAAGTGCTTCTTGACCAATATCTGATTTTAAAAAGTCATCTACATTGTATTGAACCAAGCCAAGGATATTGGTCAAGTGGCGTAACGTAGAATAATAAAGCGTAGATTGCGCTGCATTCTCTTCTTTAACCGCACGATTCAATTCTTTAATAATTTCGAATAAAACTGCAATTGCTTCAGATGTATTGAAGTCATCACGCATTGCTGAATTAAAGCGCTCGACTAGCGTTTCATCTAACAGGTCTGTGGTTTTATCGCCATAGACTTGTTGATACGCTTTAAATGCATGATAAAAACGAGAAAGCGTAGTTTTTGCTTCTTTTAGTGCAAAATCCGAAAAGTTTACAGGGCTACGATAGTGTGATGACACAATAAAATAACGAATCACTTCAGGATGAAATTTCTCCATCACATCACGAATGGTAAAAAAGTTGCCTAAAGATTTAGACATTTTTTCGCCATCGACATTGATAAAGCCAACATGCATCCAGTAGTTTACATATTGTTCATCTGTTGCAGCTTCTGATTGCGCGATTTCATTTTCATGATGTGGGAATAAAAGATCTGAACCGCCCCCATGAATATCGAAATGATTGCCTAAGCAGCAAGTTGACATTGCTGAGCATTCAATATGCCAACCTGGACGGCCATTGCCCCAAGGTGAAGCCCATGAAGGCTCATTTTCTTTAGCATGTTTCCATAGCACAAAGTCAAATGGATGTTTCTTCTCAACTTCAACATCAACACGTTCAGAAGCGCCAGCTTGCATATCGGCAAGTTTACGTCCTGAAAGTCGGCCATAGTTCTTAAATTTTTCAACTTCAAAATAGACATCGCCATTTGCAGAAGGGTAAGCCGTGCCTTTATTGACAAGGTTGCCAATCATATTCTGCATTTGATCGATATAATCTGTTGCGCGGGGTGCCTCATCGGGTGCTAAGCATCCTAAATTTTCGGCATCATCATTCATCGCCTTGATAAAACGATCGGTCAAAGCTGTAATGCTTTCACTATTTTCATTGGCACGCGCAATAATTTTGTCATCTATATCTGTGATGTTACGAACGTATTTAACATTCCAACCTTGACTACGTAAAAAACGAATAATGTAGTCAAAAGCAACCATCACCCGAGCATGGCCTATATGACAGTAATCATAAACTGTCATACCGCACACATACATGTCGATATGTCCTTCTTTACGGGGAACAAATTCAACTTTTTTTCGTTGCTCAGAGTTGTAAAGAACAAATGGTTGCATAGGTTTTCTAAAGGCTTCAACAAAATGATGATTAATCTTAACCTAAGCTCCATATTTCATAAAGTTTTATACGTTATTTTTCTAAGAAAATGAAATTTATACATTTAGGAAAGCAGCCTATTGTATTGCTATGCTAAAATAGCAAAAATATTCCATTCGATATTCAAAACTCTTTATAGAGTTAAGGTTAGCCCATTTTGAATCCTGAAAATAAATCAAATCAAGTTGATTTTCAAAAAGTTGCACTTGAAACTTTACGCATTGAAGAACATGCCATAGAGATTTTAGCGACTCAAATTGATGAGCGTTTTACGCGCGCATGTGAAATTATTTTACAGTGCCAAGGTCGTTTAGTGATTACGGGTATGGGGAAATCTGGGCATATTGGGCGAAAAATGGCAGCAACTTTCGCATCAACAGGCACACCATCATTCTTTATGCATCCTGGTGAAGCAGGGCATGGCGATTTAGGTATGTTGGTCAAAGGTGACGTGTTGATTGCAATTTCAAACTCTGGAAAGAGTGATGAGATTATGATGTTGATGCCACTGATTAAGTATTTGGAAGTACCTTTGATCACCATCAGTGGTGATGACAAAGGACCTATGCCACAAAATGCAGATGTTGCGTTGACACTTGGAAATATTAAAGAAGCATGTCCATTAGGTTTGGCGCCAACCTCAAGTACTACTGCAACATTGGTATTGGGCGATGCACTGGCTGTGGCGCTATTAGATGCACGTGGTTTTACTGCAGATGATTTTGCAATGTCACATCCTGCAGGTGCATTAGGCAAACGTCTGTTGTTACATGTAAAACATTTGATGCGTACAGGCACTGATTTACCAAAAGTATTTCCTGATACGCCAATGAATAAAGTTTTGTACGAAATTTCCAATAAGCGTTTAGGTTTAACCACGGTTGTCGATGAAAATGACAGCTTATTGGGCATATTTACTGATGGTGATTTACGCCGTTTAATTGATAGACAGCAAGGTTTTGATGTGAACTTGCCTGTTTCCGCGGTCATGGTTCAAAACCCTTCAACCATTTCAAAAGAAGCACGTGCAGTTGAAGCTTTAGAAAAAATGAATGAAAAGAAAATTAGTCAATTTATCGTCGTTGATGATGCCAATAAAGTGATTGGTGTAATTAGTATGCATGACCTGATTCAAGCTGGAGTAAATTAATCAATGGCTTCTTATGTTTTACTGGAACAAGCGCGTCATATTGAAGCATTGGTTTTAGATGTAGATGGTATTTTGAGTGATGGTTTTGTGACATTGACCAATACAGGGGATGAAATTAAATCCTTTGATATTCGCGACGGATTAGGTATGAAACTGGTGCAAAAATCTGGAATTAAAGTCATCATTATCACCGGACGTAAAAGCAATATTGTTGAAAAACGTATGGCTGATCTTGGCGTGGATTTGGTCTTTCAAGGTCGTGAAGACAAAGGTGCTGCACTTAAAGAAGCTTGTGCTCAATTCAATTTAGATCCTGAAGACTGTTTATATATGGGTGATGATTGGCCAGATCTTTCAGCCTTTGCAATTGCAGGGATGAAAGTCACTGTACCCAACGGGCATGTTGAAGTGCGTCGTCGAGCAGATTTAGTCACTCAGGCGATGGGTGGGCGTGGAGCTGTGCGTGAAGTCTGTGATATGTTGCTGATGGCAAAAGGCACTTACCAAGAATTACTTGAAAAATATACAGCTATACCGCATTAATAGCGTAAATTCAGATTGATCAAATGTTGAATGTAATTTATGGATACTAAGGTTTTATATGTGACTGCAGTTGTCATCGCGGCAATCAGTGGTGGCTATTACTATTACAGTGGGAAAAGCAAAAAGTTGGATGCGAATTCAGCAAAAAGCATGACGTATACTGCTGAGGGTATCCAGTTGGTCCAAACAGATGAAAAGGGCAATCTTTATGTTCGTGCTCAAGTGGATCGTTTAGAACAAGATTTACAAAGAAAAACTTCAACACTGAGTAACCTCAATGCTTCGATGTTTCATCAAAATAAAGTTGATTCAACTTTTTTTGCAAAACAAGCACGAGGATTTAATGACAATGAAAAAGTCGTTTTATCTGGACAAGTTAAAGCGACCAAGATTGGTGAACGAGGGACCATGGAATTTCAGACAGACGAGTTAACGGGGTATCCTAAAATACGTCAGTTTGAAACGACTCACCAAGTGACTGTTAATGCACCTGATGCAGAATTTATTAGTCAGGGTTTAAAAGCTGATTTAAACCAAGGTCAATATGAATTTGCACATATTCGAGGAAAGTATGTACCTAACTAAGCCTTTTTTAATGAAACAATCTTTCCTAATAAAAGCGATCTGCACTGCCGGTTTAATGGGCTTGTCTGCAGCAGCATTTGCATTACCATCAGATCGTAATCAACCAATCTCATTGGTTGCAGATAAAGCAACCTATAATGAAGCTGCGGGTGTAACGACATATACTGGTAATGTCATCATTGAGCAAGGTACAATGAAGCTTCAAGCTGCTTCAATTGTGGCTCAATTAAATAAAAATAAGCAAATTAGCACCATTACTGCCACTGGGGGCCCAGCAAAGTTTCAACAACAAGTTGATACGGCAAAGGGTGTTGCTCGTGGGGAAGCACAAAAAATTATTTATAATGCTGAAACAGGTATTATTAATTTAATTGGTAATGCTTATTTATATCAAGATGGAGCAAGTATTCGCAGTAGTTCATTAAAATATAGTATGAACAAAGGCGATATTGAAGCTTCCGGTAGTTCAAATAGCACAGGTTCACCGAAAGGACGTGTACAAATTATTATCCCGCCAAATAGTACCAAGTCTTTTCCTGGAGCGCGTGATTAATGACAGCATCAAATCAGCCTCAAGTACTTTGTATTAAACATTTAGCTAAAGTTTATAGTAAACGCTGGGTGGTTAAAGACGTTTCATTTAGTATGCAAAGTGGACAGATTGTGGGTTTGCTTGGGCCGAATGGTGCAGGGAAAACTACCAGCTTTTATATGGTCGTTGGTTTGGTGCGAATGGATAAGGGAGAAATTCATCTAGATAATGAAGATATCTCTGATTTAGCTATGCATCAGCGAGCACGTAAAGGAATTGGTTATCTTCCTCAGGAAGCTTCAATTTTCAGAAAGTTAACGATTGCTGAAAATATCATGGCGATTCTTGAAACACGAAAAGACTTAGATAAACAGCAGCGCCAGCAACGTCTTAAAGAATTATTGGAAGATTTTAAAATCACCCATATTAAAGATTCACTTGGAATGAGCGTATCGGGTGGTGAGCGTCGCCGTGCTGAGATCGCACGTGCGCTTGCAGCAGATCCAAAATTCATGCTTTTGGATGAACCTTTTGCAGGTGTCGATCCAATCTCTGTAGGTGATATTAAAGATATAATTCGCCAGTTAAAAGATCGTGGGATCGGTGTTTTGATTACTGACCATAATGTTCGAGAAACTTTAGCGATTTGTGAGCATGCTTATATTGTGAGCGAAGGCGCTGTGATTGCGGAAGGTACACCAGAAGATGTTTTGGCAGATGAAACCGTGCGCCAAGTATATTTAGGTGATGATTTTACCGTCTAACTACTCAGCCTTTTTAAAAAGATGAAGGAACTCCTTCATTTTTTTTTGCTTTTTGTGCGGTATATTTGAAAAAAGATCAGTTTTGATTGAATATTTTATTAATTATTATTTCATTAAAATTTAACAACATAGTTTTAATGTGACATCTATCACTAATTAAGAAATGTGTTACATGTTTTGTTTAAAAATTAATCTAAGTTAAATTCTTAAGTTTCTATAATACCCATAAAATTTAAATGGGAATTACATACTTTTAAACACTATGAGTGGTATGAAAATAATAGTTTATTGTTTTTAAAATAGGCAAGATTATTAAACAAATTTAAATAAATTTATAAAATTGATCATTATGAATATTAATAATGAATATAAAGTGATAATTAAATTGAATCGAAATAATTTAGTAAAATAAACAAGTATGATTTTAATTAAATGATAATTACATCACAAATTAATGGTTTTAAAAAGACCAATCATTTAGCCATTATAGACAAGTGCTGTTTTTTATATGCTTATCTGATTTTAATATCAAAAATATACACTTGTGAAATTTATCTCACTTATTTATCTTTTTTGCATAACAGTAAATTATAAGACGGAAAAAATATTATGAAAAATATCACTATTTATGAAAAAGGAACGGCTAAGGTTCTTACTCAGGATTTAGTTAATAAACACTACTCAGTGTATAAAGTAAATCTTGATAGCGCAGAAATAGCCAAAATTGTAAAAGTTAATAATAATTTGGAGGTTTATTTACAAAATGGAGAAAAAGTCGTTATTGAGGATTTCTTTATTGGTGAAAAACCAAAAGAATTTACAATAGAAACTTCAGATGGAAAGCATTATTTACTTAACTTTCTTGAGTTTGATGCAAGTGGTACAGTAACTAAAATTGATTATTTGGGGATTGCTGATTTTCATGAATACCTTGTTGGTGAACACTCTGCTGTGCCAGCATGGGCTTGGGTCGCAGCTGCAGCTGGAGTAATCGGTATTGCAGCCGCATCAGGGAGCAGTGGTAGTTCAAGTCATTCGGGAAGTGGTGATAAAACAGGACCAAAACTAAGCTATGATATTTTAGATAATCAGAAAATCAAAATCACTGCAGATGAAGCAAGTAAAATTACAATAGTGGATGCGAGTGGTAAAATAATTGGATCAGGACAACTAAATCAAGCAGGTGGGCTTGAAGTTAGTTTAACAAGACCTTTAGTTGATAATGAAAAAATTACAATTACAGCAACAGATAATGCGGGAAATAAAACAACTGAAACAATAAATGTTGGGGATGTTACAAAACCTGATGTTGAAGTAAATATTGTTGATAATGACACCATTCAAGTCACTTCAAATGAACCTGGTAGTAAAGTTATAATTAAAAATGAAGCTGGACAAACAATTGCTGAGGGTGTAATTGGTGCTGATGGAAAATTAACAGTTGATTTAAACACACCTTTAAATGACGGTAGTAAGGTTATTGTTGATGTTATTGATGCAGCAGGTAATCAAACAGAAAAAGTAATTACAGTAGGTGATGTGACACCGCCTATTATTACGACAACTATTCAAAATGCAACTCATATTGAAGTTACTTCAAATGAAGTTGGTCAAGTTAAAATCACAGATGGAAATGGTAATGTAATTGGTACGGGTACCGTCACTGGTAATAACACGGTTGATAATATTCAGTTAACTCGCCCACTTACAGATGGTGAAAAAGTTACGGTTACTGTGACAGATGGCGCGGGTAATTCAAAAACAGTTGAAATTACAGCAGGTGATGTAACTGCACCAGTGATTACTACAAGCATTCAAGATGCGACACATGTTGAAGTTACTTCAAATGAAGCAGGTCAAGTTAAAATTACGGATACTAATGGCAATGTAATTGGAACAGGGACAGCAACGGGAAATGGTATTGTTAATAATGTCCAGTTAACCCGACCACTTACAGATGGTGAAAAAATTACGGTCACTGTGACAGATGGTGCTGGTAATCCAAAAGCGCTTGAAATTACTGCAGGTGACGTTACAAACCCGCAATTCCAATCTTCACATGTAGATAGTACAGGAACACAATTAACCCTTACCTACAGTGAAGCACTTGATCCATTACATCCACCTGTTGCTGGCGACTTTGCAGTGACCGCAGATGGTCAGGTGTTATACCTGTAACAGCTGTTACAGTGAATGGTTCTAGTGTGGTGTTGACCTTAGGTACAGCAGTCACAGCAGGTCAAGCGGTTGAAGTGGGTTATACCGACCCAACTACGGGTAATGATCCAAATGCGATCCAAGATGTAGCAGGCAATGATGCAGCAACGCTTCCAGCAACAACGGTGGATAATGGTTCAACTGTGCCTGGCGGTGGAGATAGCACAGCACCGACATTTGTCAGTGCAGCACTCGATACAACAGGCACATCGTTGACGTTGACCTATAGCGAAGCGCTAGACGGCACCAACTTACCGCCATTGAACAGTTTCGTGGTGACCGCAGATGGTCAGGTGGTACCTGTAACAGCGGTTACAGTGAATGGTTCTAGTGTGGTGCTGACCTTGGGTGCTCCAGTGACCTTAGGTCAAGCGGTGCAAGTGGGTTATACCGATCCAACAGCAGGTAATGATCCAAATGCGATTCAAGACATTGCGG
>NZ_JBIMCW010000033.1:0-44581 GCF_048552295.1 Acinetobacter legionensis | reverse complement strand
GCCATAAAATACTCCATATATTGATGTTTATAACATCATTTGGGGAGCAAAATATCACTTATAAGTGTTGTTCAAATTTCCTGATCCACCTCTTTTTCATCATCAAATGCGGCTTGATCACATTGATCATCTTTAAAATTTTGAAAAGATCGCCACTCTACTTGAGCATCGGTCAATCTACTTTGTTCATATGCTGAGAGCTTAGATGTCAGGTTTTTTACTACCAAGTTTAATCTTTCATTCTGACGTAAATGCTCTGCACTAATGCATAATTGCTTGTTTGCTGTGGTTTTTGCTGTATTTATACAGCTTTGGTAGGTTTTTAAGTATTGTAATGTCGGTGCAGCTGCTAACAAAGTCGTAAAGCCACATACACTACCAATGCTCAAAACATAGATGTATTTTGAGTATATTTTATTCATATTATTAACTACTTTCTAAAAAGGTTTATAGCAGAAGTGTCTATAATTTATTCACACACTAAATATACTTTATAATTTAATTCATGTGAAATTAAAACCATAAAAAGGCAAATACTACACAAAATTTAAGACATTTTATTCAGGGTATATTTAGGTTTATTCTTACAATTCAGTCTAATAATTTTTATCGCATTGCATACTAAGTAAAAACAAAGCACTACTTTGCTTGTAGTATCAGGTGTCGCGTAAGATCAATGTATTGATACTCTTTAACTAACTGCTCAAATCTATATACAAAATAAAGCAGTAAAAAATCTACAGTAAGATAAATTAAGGTTTATGTAATGTTATTTGTAGATAATACTAAGATTCTGGTAAGGCATTTATAATTCAATAGATTCTATAAATTCGCTGTTTAAATAGTCTGTCAAAATGCGCTTTAAACAGATAAAATAAAAATGACCTTAGCAGAGATCTGCTAAGGTCACGCTTACAACAAAAAAATTAGCCTGGGAAAATACCGCGTTCCATACGAGCTTTTAAGATACGCTCACAACCTAAAATAAAGGCAGCCGTTCTTAAACTACATACTTTGTCATTTGAAGTCTGCCATACATCATTAATCGCTTGAACCATCAATTTATCGAGTCTTTGGTTAATTTCTTCTTCCGACCAGAAGTAGCTTGACATATCTTGAACCCATTCAAAATAACTTACAGTTACACCGCCTGCATTACAAATCACATCAGGTACAACGGTAATACCACGTTGGATTAAGATATCATCTGCTTCTGGGTAAGTTGGACCGTTTGCCCCTTCGAGTACCAATTTCGCTGTTAATTTCTGCGCACGTTCAACCGTGATTTGACCTTCCAATGCAGCCGGAATCAAAATATCCATTTCGACATCCCAGAAATCTTCATCACTAATCGCTTGAGCGCCAGCAAATCCCCCCACGCCCTGATTGCTCTCTAAATAAGTCTTTAAAGCAGCTAAATCAATACCTTGAGGATTATAAATCGTCCCTGTATGGTCTTGAATTGTTACAATAATAGATTTCGAATCTGCAAATAGATATGCAGCTTCACTACCAACATTACCAAAACCTTGAACAGCAACTCTTGCGCCATCTAAAGAAAGTTTAATTTTTGCTGCAACTTGTTGGCCTGTAATAAATACTCCACGCCCAGTTGCTTTAATTCGACCTAAAGAGCCGCCCAAATGAATCGGCTTACCCGTTACAACACCTGTTACTGTATGGCCTTGACCCGATGAATATGTATCCATAATCCAACCCATAACATTGGGATTGGTACCAACATCAGGTGCTGGAATATCTTTTTGAGGGCCAATAATATGGCTAATTTCACTGGTATAACGACGTGTTAAACGTTCTAATTCACGTGGGGAAAGTTGACGAGGATCGACACGAACACCACCTTTTGCACCACCAAAAGGTAGATTTAAAACCGCAGTTTTAATAGTCATCCAAGCAGAGAGAGCCATCACTTCATTGAGATCTACATCTGGATGGTAGCGAATACCGCCCTTACCAGGACCACGGGATAAGTTATGTTGAACACGATAGCCTTCAAAATGACGGATCGTACCATCATCCATAACAATCGGTACATCGACAATCAAAGCACGTTTTGGTCGCTTTAAGGTGTCGATATAATCTTTGAGATGTTCTAAATGCGGTGTAACACGCTCGATTTGTTCAAGGTAGGTAGACCATGGACCGTTATTTTGAGAGATATAAGATAAATTAGACATACTTTGCTTATCCTTTTGATGAAGTCACTTGAATCATCAATCAAATATGTAGTTAAAAATGATATAAGCGGCTAATTTGGCAGTTCTGTTGTCCAAATCAAACCGTGGATTACATTCAGCCACATCAAAAACTTTGATCTTGCCAGTTTTTTTAATGGCTTCTAATAATGGGTCAAAAGTAGATAAATCGATTCCTTTCACCGCAGGTGCGCTGACACCCGGCGCAATGCTAGCGTTAAATACATCAAGGTCAACCGTAATATACAAATAGTCTACTTTTTTAATAAAATTATTTATTCTTAAGATTAAATTTTCAACATTTTGCAGTTTTAATTCATAATCGTAAATATAATTACAGTTTAAACGTGCTGCTGTGTCAAACAAAATTTTAGTATTTGAATGCTTAGCAACACCAATACACATGTAATTAAATTCTTGATCAAACTGCTCTGATAGTTTAGCAGCATTTAAAAAAGGTGTGCCTGAAGTGACATATTCAGCTTCGCGCAAATCAAAATGTGCATCGAAGTTAATAATCCCTATTTTCTTATTTAGATGATTATTTTGAATGTATTGAAATAAGCCTGAAAAACTCCCAAAGGCAACTTCATGTCCACCACCTAACACAATGGGCTTCATGTTGGAATTTAAACTACGTTCAACTTGATGCGCTAATTCCGCCTGCGCTATTTCAAGTTCAGCATGATCACAAATCACCGTACCTAAATCGATAATAGTCACAGGTTGATGCACTGGTAAATTTGCCAATTGAGCACGAATCATATCTGGTGCATCTGCTGCACCTAAGCGTCCATGATTGCGTTTAACTCCTTCATCTGAACTAAAGCCAATGAAAGCAAAAGATGCCTGAGGACTGGTATTGATCACTTGATGGAGTCGAAGATATGCATCACCCTCCCCATCTTGTCGTCCTTGCCACATAAATGAATGATTCATTATTAATATCACTCTATCAAAATTAATCTCATGCTGAGATCAAGATTTCATTTCCATGTTGGATGATTCGTTTTGACAAATCACCGCCAAGCCAATACACAATTTCAGAAGGATGTTCTATATCCCAAGCAATAAAGTCCGCCACTTTACCTTGTTCTAATGTGCCATGAGTGTCTTGTAAACCCAGTGCATAAGCAGCATGCGTTGTGACACCTGCGAGTGCTTGCTCTGGTGTTAAACGAAATAATGTACTGCCCATATTCAGCATTAAACGTAATGATAAAGTTGGCGATGTTCCTGGATTTAAATCACTGGATAATGCAATACGGACACCATGTTGATGCAAACTATCTAAAGGTGGATATTTGGTTTCTCTTAAAAAATAGAATGCTCCCGGCAATAACACAGCAACTGTGCCTGAAGCAGCCATGGCTTTGGCATCAGCTTCAGTCATGTATTCCAAATGATCTGCGGATAAAGCATGGTAACGTGCAGCAAGCGTTGAACCACCGAGGGACGAAAGTTGTTCTGCATGTAATTTAACAGGTAGGTTTAATGCCTGAGCTGCTTTAAAAACACGTTCAACTTGTGCAGGTGAAAATGCCAAATGCTCACAGAAAGCATCGACTGCATCGACTAAACCTTCTTGATGCAGTTTGGGTAACATCTCGGTACAGATATGTTCAATATAAGCATCACTTTGATCTTGATACTCAGGTGGCAAAGCATGCGCTGCCAAACACGTACTTTTTACAGTCATCGGTAAAGTTTGAGCGACTTGACGAATCACACGGAGCATTTTACGTTCATTGCTATAGTCCAGACCATATCCCGACTTAATTTCAATGGTGGTTACACCATCTTTAAGCATACAACGAATACGTTTGAGTGCCGAAGCAAGGAGCTGCTCTTCGCTTGCTTCTCGTGTTGCTCTTACAGTGCTTGCAATACCACCGCCACTCGCTGCGATTTCCGCATAACTGGCACCTTGTAAGCGTTTTTCAAACTCAACACTGCGATTTCCGCCAAATACACTATGCGTATGACAATCAATTAAACCGGGAGTCACCCATGCGCCATTGAGGTCAATGATCTCAGTATAGTCATCTACAGGAACATCTTTTTCTGCGCCAATCCAGTGAATATGTTGTGCTAAAGTGACGATTGCAGCAGATTCAATACTGGAATATTGCCCATCTTGCATGGTTGCAATATGACAATTTGTCCAAAGTTTTTTCATTGACATTTCCTCTTGCTGCTCATGCTTTAAGCACGCTTGAGCAGCTTCAGTATCAGCTTTCCATTTCGATGTTTTGTTGGAGATCTGGTTTTTCTTTTACTGAATTTTGCTTGGGCTTCACCCATATCGTGTAAGCAATCCAGAGTAAAACCAACCATGTTATACCGACATAAAGTGCAGGTCTTGAGTCTGGGAAATATCCCATCATGGCTAAAATAAACAGCATAAATACAATGGCAAATGCAGGTGCATAAGGCCAGCCAATCACAGGAAAATCTAATGCTTTAATTTCTGATTTAGACAGTTTACGGCGCATGCCCACTTGAGAAAGTAAAATCATTAACCATACCCAAACCGTTGCAAATGTTGCAATTGAAGCGATGATAATAAATACATTTTCGGGGATCAGATAATTAAGCACGACACCGACAAGTAACACACCAGCCATCACCACTACAGTCATCCAAGGAACACCATTACGTGAGAGTTTCTGGAACACTTGAGGTGCTTGTTTATGCTTAGACATACCATACAGCATACGTCCTGCACCAAATACATCACTATTGATCGCGGAAATTGCAGCTGTAATCACCACAATATTTAAAACAGTTGCTGCAGATTTGATGCCTAAATTTTCAAAAATTTGTACAAATGGACTGCCTTGGCTACCAATTTGATTCCATGGGAAAATAGACATCAATACAAAAATTGTCAGAATATAAAAAAGTAAGATACGTACAGGAACCGCATTAATTGCACGCGGAATCGACGTTTTCGGATCTTGTGACTCACCCGCTGTAATCCCAATGATTTCGATGCCACCGAATGCAAATACCACAACTGATAAGCAGGCAACTAAACCCATAATCCCATTGGGCATAAAACCTTCATGAATCCATAGGTTTTGGATACCGGGTACAAAGCCTGTGTGATCTGCATTAAATCCGTAGAACATCAGACCAAAACCACCCAAAATCATGGCAACAATAGCGCTAACCTTGACGATGGATAGCCAGAACTCGACTTCACCAAAGACTTTAACGTGAATCAGGTTAATTGCCCCTAAGAACATAATAAGCGATAAAATCCAGATCCATCGTGGCACATCGGGGTACCAAAACCCCATATAGATACCGAAAGCAGTCACGTCAGCCAAGGCGACAATGATCATTTCAAAGACGTAGGTCCAACCTGTGGTAAAACCAGCTAAAGGACCAATATAATTTGAGGCATATTCACTAAAAGAACCTGATACGGGGTTATGAACAGCCATTTCCCCTAATGCTCGCATCACAATATAAATTGCAATCCCTGCAACCATATAAGCAATTAAAACAGACGGACCAGCCATTTTAATTGCCGTTGCTGATCCATAGAAAAGCCCCGTGCCAATCGCTGAACCCAATGCCAAAAAGCGGATATGACGGGTGTTTAACCCCCGCTGTAATGTGGAGTGTTGTGACATTATAATCTCCAATCCTTGAGGAAATTTAGTTAGATTCGGTCACTCCATGTGACCGTTTTATTGATCACACTTCGGACAAGCTCGGTAGTAGCTTTGCAATGAGCAATTCGTTCAGACAACCACTTGCGAGCAATTCACTTGCTTGTTCGATATCTGGCGCGAAGAAACGATCTTCACTGTAATACGCCACTTGATCACGCAGAATTTTTCGGGCACGCTCAAGTTTAGGAGAGCTTTTCAATCCTTCACGGAAATCAAGTCCTTGACATGCACCTAACCACTCAACTGCAAGAATGCCGCGAACGTTATCAGCCATATACCACAAGCGTTTTCCTGCATTAGGCGCCATGGAAACATGGTCTTCCTGATTTGCAGAGGTCGGTAAACTATCAACACTGGCAGGATGTGCAAGTGCTTTATTGTCACTCGCTAACGCAGCGGCTGTTACTTGAGCAATCATAAAGCCCGAATTCACCCCACCATTTGCAACCAAAAATGGAGGAAGCTGTGACATATGGCGATCCATCATCATCGAAACACGACGTTCAGACAGTGAACCAATCTCTGCAATCGCTAAGGCTAAATTATCAGCAGCCATTGCCACAGGTTCAGCATGGAAGTTACCCGCTGAGATTACGTCACCTTCTGCCGCAAACACCAATGGGTTATCTGAAACTGCATTCGACTCAATCGCTAATACTTCTGCTGCTTGGCGAATTTGCGTTAAACAAGCCCCCATCACTTGAGGTTGACAACGCAGTGAATACGGGTCTTGAACCTTGCTACAATCTTCATGTGAATGTGCAATTTCACTTGATTCAGTCAATAAGTCACGATATGCAGCGGCAACATCAATTTGACCACGCTGACCACGAACTTCATGGACACGTGCATCAAACGGCGCA
Organism: Acinetobacter legionensis; assembly: GCF_048552295.1. Lineage (NCBI taxonomy): Bacteria > Pseudomonadati > Pseudomonadota > Gammaproteobacteria > Moraxellales > Moraxellaceae > Acinetobacter > Acinetobacter legionensis. The sequence continues at coordinate 37,816 of NZ_JBIMCW010000033.1, read as the reverse complement.
CGTGAACCGAGCATAGCTTCAACGCTTAACCCACCACAAACGGTCGCAGCAGCAAATAAATCTTCAGCTTCAAATAGACCACGTAATGCGTATGCTGTTGAAACCTGTGTACCATTTAAAAGTGCCAAACCTTCTTTGGCTGCTAAAGTAATGGGTTCTAAACCTGCGATTTTAAGTGCTTCAACTGCTGGGAACCATTCCCCTTTATAGCGTGCTTTACTTTCACCGAGTAAAACCAGAGACATATGTGCAAGGGGTGCCAAGTCACCTGAAGCGCCGACTGAACCTTTTAATGGAATATGTGGATAAACTTCTGCATTGATCAAGGCAAGGATTGCATCAATCACTTTAGGACGGATACCAGAAAAACCACGTGCCAAACTATTGGCCTTTAACAACATAATTAAGCGAACCATCGCATCATCTAAAGGGACTCCCACACCAGCAGCATGAGAAAGTACCAATGAACGTTGTAACTGTTCTAAGTCTTCAGGAGCAATTTTACTTGAAGCGAGTAAGCCAAAACCAGTATTGATACCGTAAGCTGTGCGTCCTTCATTCACAATCTTTTCGACACATGCAACACTGGCATTGATGCCAGCATAAGCACTGTCATCCAGTTTAACTTTGATTGGATTTAAATACGCTTGGCGAAGATCTGCGAGAGTGAGCTTGCCTGGTTGAATTAAGAGTTCCATTTTGACGTCCTGTTTTACGCTATATTGTTCTCTTACGATGCTACTTACACAATTGCAAAAAGCATCGTAATGTCCATGTCTTTTATTTGGTGATCATCGGCAAGTTCAAACCTTGCGCTTTGGCACATTCGACGGCAATATCATAACCAGCATCTGCATGACGCATCACGCCTGTTGCTGGGTCATTGGTCAATACCCGAGCAATACGTGCTGCTGCTTCATCGGTACCATCACAAACAATCACGACACCTGAGTGTTGAGAGAAGCCCATCCCGACACCACCGCCGTGATGTAATGAAACCCAAGTCGCGCCACCTGCTGTATTAAGTAAAGCATTCAATAATGGCCAATCAGATACAGCATCGGAACCATCTTGCATTGCTTCAGTTTCACGATTTGGACTGGAAACCGAACCTGAGTCTAAATGATCGCGACCTATGACGATTGGTGCTGAAAGCTCACCACTACGTACCATTTCATTAAATGCCAGACCTAATTTTGCACGCAAGCCTAAACCAACCCAGCAAATACGTGCTGGTAAGCCTTGGAAGCTAATCCGTTCTCTTGCCATGTCTAACCAACGATGTAAATGTTCATCATCTGGAATCAATTCTTTAACTTTTGCATCTGTTTTATAGATATCTTCAGGGTCACCTGAAAGTGCAACCCAACGGAATGGTCCAATACCACAACAGAATAATGGACGGATATAAGCAGGTACAAAACCAGGGAAATCAAATGCGTTTTCTACGCCTTCTTCCTGCGCCATTTGACGGATATTATTGCCATAGTCAAAGGTTGGAACACCCATTTTTTGGAAATCCAACATCGCTTGTACATGCTTCGCCATAGATTGTTTTGCAGCTTTTACCACTGCTTCTGGCTCAGTTTTGGCACGTTGACGATATTCTTCCCATGTCCAACCAATGGGTAAATAGCCATTGAGTGGATCATGTGCACTGGTTTGATCCGTCACCATGTCCGGATGAACGCCACGGCGAACTAATTCAGGTAAAATTTCAGCTGCATTGCCATGTAGCGCAATCGAAATCACCTTGCCTTCTTTGGTATAACGGTCGATACGCGCCAAAGCATCATCTAAATCTGTTGCTTGTTCATCGACATAACGTGTACGTAAACGGAAATCAATACTGGCTTGCTGGCATTCGATATTAAGCGAGCATGCGCCTGCCAATGTTGCAGCTAAAGGCTGAGCCCCTCCCATTCCACCTAAACCTGCAGTCAACACCCAACGACCTTTTAAGTCCCCGTTGTAGTGCTGGCGACCAGCTTCAACAAAAGTTTCATAGGTGCCTTGTACAATGCCTTGGCTGCCGATATAGATCCAAGAACCTGCAGTCATTTGACCATACATTGCCAAGCCTTTGGCATCTAGCTCGTTGAAATGTTGCCAATTTGCCCAATGTGGAACTAAGTTTGAATTGGCAATAAGAACACGTGGTGCATCTTTATGTGTTTTGAATACGCCGACGGGTTTACCTGATTGAACCAATAAAGTTTCGTCATTTTCTAAAGTTTTAAGTGTTTCAACAATCTTGTCATAACATTCCCAATTACGTGCAGCACGACCAATACCACCGTAAACAACAAGCTCTTTTGGATTCTCTGCGACATCAGGATCAAGATTATTCATCAACATACGCAGTGGAGCTTCAGTCAACCAACTTTTTGCATTGAGCTTAGTACCACGAGGTGCGCGAATTTCTACATCACGAAATTTTGTTGTCATTGTTGTCACAATAGGACTCCTTCCTTTGAGTTTAAACCAGCAAATTAAACTGCATTCACTGTATAGCAATGTACTAACTTGTATATACATCTATATACTACACAAATCTTTAATATTGAAAAGATGCTTTTTAAATTATTTTTAAAAAAATTTATAAACATATAAAATAAATAGATTTATTTTTCATAAAAACAAAAAACGCAGACAACTTAAGGTTGTATGCGTTTAAGTAGAATCAATAAAATTTAGATTTTTGTGAGTTGTATTAGACAAGTTTGCTTTAAAAATTGCTGATTTAAAATGATTGTCTTTAATGATTTTTCATCTTCGAGTTTAAGACTGTCCTGATGTTCCAGATGAAAAATCTGTTGACCAATTTCGATAACTAACACCTCAACACTCTGATTAAAAACAAACATCACGTCAGATAATATGGGTATTTCTAAGGCTTCTGGAGAGAAAATCCACTGATACTGTGCATCAAACTTTTTTGGATTAAAAATCAAATTAAAATCGCGAATGTACCCTGCCAGCAATTCACAACTGACCACGCTGTCTCCACGAAACTCGACGGACTGCAATGTTTTTAAATACTTAAAATCATCATCTATACGCAGTGAAAGACCTTGACCTTCCAATACCGTCAAAAAGCGATTCATCCCATTAAACTTGGAAAAATCACTCGATGTTTTCACATCGGCCATCGAAATCCGCCAATCAAACTCAACTAAGCTTTCACCGACACTACGGGCGATTTCAAGCGTATAGCCTTTCCCATTTTTCCATCGCATTTTTTTGTAATGGCTGGCTTTTAAAAGCTCAATCATTGGGTAAATTTACCTTCCAAATAATAGCGACTGCCAGGATAAATCAGTCTTGCACTGGAGATCAGTTGTTTATTGGACCATGTTCTACGGCGGATCAATAAACAAGGCTCTGTTTTATTGATTTTTAGCCATTTACATTCTTGTGCTGAAGCAAGAATAGCAGTAACCACATGCTCACCTTCAGTAACAGGTGCTTTTGACATTAAATAGGCATTAGGCGTGATAGTTTTAAAATCTTGTGCCAAATAATCTGGAATCAGTACGGGATCAACTAAACGATCTTCGATCTGCACAGGCACATCATTTTCATAATGCACAATGATCGAGTGAAATAGTCGTTGTCCTTCTCGAATTTGCATTAATCGACTTTGTTCTTCATTGGCTTGAATTTGTTCAAGTACCAATACTTCAGCATGATGTTTATGATTTCTCGCAATAATTTCTTCTGCAATATTATTCACATGAAATAATGCTGTACGACCTTGCCCTTCAGCGACAAAAGAGCCAACACCTTGTATACGCACCAATAAACCTTCACTGGTCAGTTCGCGCAATGCCCGATTGACCGTCATACGACTACAACCCAGTAAATTCACCAACTCACTTTCTGAAGGAATTTTTTTATTTACAGTCCATGTTCCTTCATAAATTTTTTGTGAAATCATTTGCTTCACGCGCAAATACAAAGGAACAGGACTATCTTCTTCTAGAGATAAGTCTAGATCATTGTGCTTTGACGCTCTTGACATTGGCTAAAACTCATACAAAATATTCTAACTCATTGTATCTTGAGTCGATGTTATTTGTATATACAAGCCTATACAAATAATCATGATAAAAATATCCATTACTCATCAATGGCATTCCAACTTATATCCATTTAATCATTTTGCTTTTACATCATTTAATTATAGATGGTGTAGCGGTCACCCAACGAATATTAATCGGCTTTGTTTGCAGCGCAAGGTTTGACTTCGTCTACGCAAAAGAATTTAAACTTTAAATGTAAAGTGTGGCTGTGTAAGTTTTATTCTCATCAGCTAGATTTTTAAATCCCTTTTGCTAAGTTTTTACTCAGATTGTTTGAATCTTCCCCCTTGCGAAGTGAATACTTCTCACCTTTTTTGAAGGAGGGAGTTTTTCGTTACTCAAATAAATTGAGTTTAACCATACAGCGTGTTGCTATCGCGTGGCGACATAAATAAGGAGACAAAAGCCTCCTTATTTACTCAATCAAATTAGAAAGTCTTTCTTAAACTCAACCAGTACTGGTGATTATCACGGTCTTGCAACTGCTCTGGCGTATTTCCAATTGGAAAGGCAACTTCTGCATTGGCTTGAATATTCCACGCACTCGTCCAGTTCAAACCTAAACCTGCACTACTGATTTGAACTTGATTATCGCCTGTCACACCTGCCCAACGCTTAGCATTTAACGTGACTTCTGCTGTATCGATAAATACTTTCGCTGTTAGCTGATGCTTTGCATCGGCAAATAAACTTTGTCTCAGTTCTGCCGTGGCCAAATAACCTGTAGAGCCTGCAAATTGACTCGATTCATAACCACGAACATTAAATGGACCACCACCTAGATATTGCTCTGCACTGTCTAGATTATAAGGACTGTATTGTCCATAAATTCCCAAATAGCCTTGCGTGCCCTTATTGCTTAGGTTTTGTAAGCGTGACAGATTCAATGTAGCTGTATAGTAGTCTCCAGCTGTCTTCGCTGTTTGCGCATCTAAAGCAGCGGCATCATCGTTTTTAAATTTAACACGACCATAACTGGTTGAGGCACCATATTGGGTTAAGCCTCCACCCAAGAATTGATCGAACTGCGAGCCATCCAGTCGGGCAGTCACCACGTCAATATTTCGATGTTTGTAATATTGATTGAGCTGAATATCATCTTTCAGTTGTTTATGATCGTATTGTAAGCTGAGAAGGACTTCTGCATTATTGGTCAGTAAGGCAGGTTGGCTAATGAATACGCTACTTTGTGCAGCACTCCCTTCTGCGCCAATGTTTTTTAGCTCTTTTCCAAGTTCATAATCTAGATAAGAATAACTTGCGCCTGCCCGAGTACCCATTCCTGTAAAGGTAAATGCATAACCCACGCGCCCGTAGTTCATGCGTTTGCCTGCAGTCATTACATCTAAACTCAGTTCATCGCCTAAGCCTGCAAGGTTGTTGGCAGAAATTCCAGCGGTTCCACGCACTTGACTGGTATAACGATTACCAAAGTTATCTGCGCCAATATAACCATTCAACATGCCTGCATTTTGTACTTCAACATTGAGTTGGCTACTTCCGACTGTTGCACCAGGGGTCAAAACATTTCGGGTATTGACCCCATTTAAACGATTGAGCAGTTTGAGTTGTTGTTGCATTTGGTCACTGTTGATCCGCTCACCTTGTTTAAGTGGTGCAACGGTTTGTTCAATTAGCCAGTTTTGCGTTCGACTTTGATTATCAATCTGGGTTTGATCATAATACGCTTCGAGTACATTGATACGTACTACACCCTGACTTAGATTCTGCTGAGGCAGATAAGCCCGACTATAGGCATAGCCCTGTTGCTGGTAGTAAGTGGTAATCTTTTGGGCTACTTGCCAAAGTTGCTGAAGACTCAATTGTTTACCTTCGGCATCCGCCACTAAGTGATGCAATTGCGCTGTGCTAAAACGACTATTTCCAGTGATTTCAATTTTGCGTACAGGAATTTGGATATCAGGTGAGTTAGGTACGTTATTGCTTGCTGAACTTTCTATCTGAACAGCAGCCTGTGGTTCAAGGCTTTGTCCTTGTTGCTGTTGTTGTAGCAGTTGACCCGCATTAGGTGCTGGCGCTGCATGGTTACTGCTGGTCAAAAGCATCAGACAAGCAGCCACAGATGTTGCCAAAATATTGTGTTGTTGTTTCATCAATTAGTGCTCCCCTGCCAAAATTTGAATACCTGCAGTGTTAACTCCACCTTGGCGTACATCTAAATCAACTGTATTTAAGACGTTATTGGTTTCAGGCAAATAACGCGGTCGTTTGAATTGTATGGCTTGTAAATACGCTGCAGGGGTTAACAGATAAATATCAGCTGTGGTCACAGCGGTGGTATCCACAAGTTTGTAGTTTTGAGCATCTAAGCCACCTAGACTTAAAGCTGTAATCGATACATTTTTTGCTTGCCCTGTGGTTGCACTGTCAAATTGTCCTATTGCTGTTGCAACGTTTAAATTATCCCCAGCGTAGATCCCGTTGAATTGTGCGTTGCTGAGATTAAGTTCAGCGGCAGTTAATCCATTATAAGTACGATTGTTGGCCGTAATTCCAGCAATGTTTTGAATATTGGCTTGGCGAATATCTGCCGTAGTTTGTGCAGTGTTATTCACCAACTCGTAGTTGTGTGCATCTGCACCACTTAAACTGACACCCTGAATCGAGACTTGTTTTGCTATACCCACATTTTTATCACCGAATTGTCCAGTTGCTGTTGCAACTTTCAATTCATCGCCTGCAACCATACCAGTGAATTGTGCTGATCCAGTATTTAATGTTGCGTTGGTGGTTGCATCATAAATACGATTATTGGCGCTAATGTCTGTCACTTGGTTAATTTTAGCTTTCGCAATATCCAATGCACCATTAACAAAAGTTAGCTCATAGTTTTTGTCTGCACCCGTTGCAGTATTGGCGTATTTGCCAGCATCTTTGCCGGTAACCGTTGCGCTTACACCAGATAATACAGATTCTGTCTCTCCATTGACTAAACCAGAAGCACTAAAACCAGCAGCAGTTTGATCTTTACCGTTATAGGTGGTTGATACACTATTGGCGGTCACAGTGGCTTTAGCTTTAGCAATATCTAATGAGCCATCAATAAAACTAAGATCATAGTTCTTGTCGAGACCTGTTGCAGTATTGGTGTATTTGCCAGCATCTTTAGCAGTCACCGTTGCTGAAACACCTGATAAGACCGATTCAGTTTCACCATTGACCAAACCTGTTGCACTAAAACCAATAGCCGTTTGGTCTTTACCGTTATAGACTGTATTTAAGCTATTGGCGATCACAGTAGCTTTGGCTTTGGCGATATCTAAGGAACCATCAACAAAACTTAACTCGTAGTTCTTGTCTAGACCCGTTGCACTATTGGTGTATTGGCCAGCATCTTTGCCGGTAACCGTTGCAGTTACACCTGACAATACCGATTCTGTTTCACCATTGACCAAACCTGTCGCACTAAAACCAGCAGCTGTTTGATCTTTACCGCTATAAACCGTATTTAAACTATTGGCGGTGACAGTGGCTTTAGCTTTGGTGATATCCAAAGAGCCATCAACAAAGCTTAGTTCATAGTTTTTGTCTAGACCCGTTACACTATTGGTGTATTGGCCAGCATCTTTGCCGGTAACCGTTGCAGTTACACCTGACAATACCGATTCTGTTTCACCATTGACCAAACCTGTCGCACTAAAACCAGCAGCTGTTTGATCTTTACCGCTATAAACCGTATTTAAACTATTGGCGGTGACAGTGGCTTTAGCTTTGGTGATATCCAAAGAGCCATCAACAAAGCTTAGTTCATAGTTTTTGTCTAGACCCGTTGCACTATTGGTATATTGACCTGCATCTTTAGCAGTCACAGTAGCTGAAACACCTGAGAGTACTGATTCAGTTTCACCATTGACCAAGCCTGTTGCAGTAAAGCCAGTAGCTGTTTGATCTTTACCATTATAAGTAGTTGATACACTATTGGCGGTCACAGTGGCTTTAGCCTTAGCAATATCTAATGAGCCATCAATAAAACTAAGATCATAGTTCTTATCTAGACCTGTGGCTGTATTGGCATAACTACCTGCATCTTTACCTGTGACAGTTGCTGAAACACCTGATAATACCGATTCAGTTTCACCGTTGACCAAACCTGTTGCACTAAAGCCAGCAGCTGTTTGATCTTTGCCGTTATAAACCGTATTTAAACTATTGGCGGTGACAGTAGCTTTGGCTTTGGTGATATCCAATGAACCATCAACAAAACTTAACTCGTAGTTCTTGTCTAGACCCGTTGCGCTATTGGTGTATTGACCTGCATCTTTAGCAGTCACCGTTGCTGAAACACCTGAGAGTACCGATGTATCTTCCCCATTGACCAAGCCTGTTGCACTAAAGCCAGCAGCTGTTTGATCTTTGCCGTTATAAACCGTATTTAAACTATTGGCGGTGACAGTGGCTTTAGCTTTGGCAATGTCTAATGAGCCATCAACAAAACTTAACTCGTAGTTTTTATCTAGACCCGTTGCGCTATTGGTGTATTGACCTGCATCTTTGGCAGTCACTGTTGCTGAAACACCTGATAAGACTGATTCAGTTTCACCATTGACCAAACCTGTCGCACTAAAGCCAACAGCTGTTTGATCTTTACCATTATAGGTAGTCGATACGCTATTGGCAGTTACTGTAGCTTTCGCTTTGGCAATATCTAATGAGCCATCAACAAAGCTTAGCTCGTAGTTCTTGTCTAGACCTGTTGCGCTATTAGTGTATTTGCCAGCATCTTTAGCAGTCACCGTGGCTGAAACACCTGATAAAATTGATTCAGTTTCACCATTGACTAAACCAGAAGCGCTAAAGCCAGCAGCCGTTTGATCTTTACCGTTATAGGTAGTCGATACACTATTAGCAGTTACGGTGGCTTTGGCTTTCGCAATATCTAATGAGCCATCAACAAAGCTTAGCTCATAGTTCTTATCTAGACCTGTTGCAGTATTGGTATATTGACCTGCATCTTTAGCAGTCACCGTTGCTGAAACACCTGACAATACCGATTCAGTTTCACCATTGACTAAGCCTGTCGCACTAAAACCAACAGCTGTTTGCTCTTTACCGTTATAAACCGTATTTAAACTATTGGCGGTGACAGTGGCTTTAGCTTTGGCGATATCCAAAGAACCATCAATAAAACTTAACTCATAGTTCTTGTCTAGACCTGTTGCAGTATTGGTATATTTGCCAGCATCTTTAGCAGTCACCGTTGCTGAAACACCTGAGAGTACTGATTCAGTTTCACCGTTGACCAAGCCTGTTGCAGTAAAGCCAGTAGCTGTTTGATCTTTACCGTTATAAACCGTATTTAAACTATTGGCGGTGACAGTAGCTTTAGCTTTGGCGATATCCAAAGAACCATCAATAAAACTTAACTCATAGTTCTTGTCTAGACCCGTTGCGGTATTGATGTATTTGCCTGCATCTTTAGCAATCACCGATGCGCTTACGCCTGATAATACTGATTCTGTTTCATCATTGACCAAACCTGTCGCACTAAAGCCAGTAGCCGTTTGATCTTTACCATTATAGGTGGTTGATACGCTATTAGCAGTAACAGTGGCTTTAGCTTTAGCAATATCTAATGAGCCATCAATAAGCGTCAGATCATAGTTCTTATCTACACCTGTTACTGTGTTGGTGTATTTGCCTACATCTTTGCCTGTGACAGTTGCCGAAACACTTGACAATACACTTGTAGTTTCACCATTGACCAAGCCTGTTGCACTAAAGCCAGCAGCTGTTTGATCTTTACCGTTATAGGTAGTTGATACGCTATTAGCCGTAACAGTGGCTTTAGCCTTAGCGATATCCAATGAGCCATCAACAAAGCTTAGCTCGTAGTTCTTGTCTAGACCTGTTGCGCTATTAGTGTATTTGCCAGCATCTTTAGCAGTCACCGTGGCTGAAACACCTGACAATACCGATTCGGTTTCCCCATTGACCAAGCCTATCGCAGTAAAACCAGCAGCAGTTTGATCTTTACCATTATAGGTGGTAGATACGCTATTGGCTGTTACTGTCGCTTTAGCTTTAGCAATATCTAATAAGCCATCAATAAGCGTCAGATCATAGTTCTTGTCTACACCTATTACTGTGTTGTTGTATTTGCCTGCATCTTTGGCAGTCACCGTTGCTGAAACACCTGACAATACACTTGTAGTTTCACCATTGACCAAGCCTGTTGCAGTAAAACCAGCAGCTGTTTGATCTTTACCGTTATAAACCGTATTTAAACTATTGGCGGTTACGGTGGCTTTGGCCTTAGCAATATCCAAAGAGCCATCAATAAGCGTCAGATCATAGTTCTTGTCTACACCTGTTACTGTGTTGTTGTATTTGCCTGCATCTTTAGCATTCACCGTTGCGTTTACGCCTGATAATACTGATTCTGTTTCACCATTGACTAAGCCTTTCGCACTAAAGCCAGTAGCCGTTTGGTCTTTACCGTTATAAATGGTTGATACGCTATTGGCGGTGACAGTAGCTTTAGCTTTAGCAATATCTAATGAGCCATTAACAAAACTGAGCTCATAGTTTTTATCTATACCTGTTGCGGTATTGGTATATTGACCTGCATCTTTAGCAGTCACCGTGGCTGAAACACCTGACAATACCGATTCAGTTTCACCATTGACTAAGCCTGTCGCACTAAAACCAGCAGCCGTTTGATCTTTACCGTTATAGGTCGTTGTTACACTATTGGCTGTTACTGTCGCCTTAGCTTTGGCGATATCCAAAGAGCCATTAACAAAACTTAGCTCATAGTTCTTATCTGTACCTGTGGCTGTATTGGCATAACTACCGGCATCTTTACCTGTGACAGTTGCCGAAACACCTGACAATACAGTTGTAGTTTCGCCATTGACCAAGCCTGTTGCACTAAAGCCAACAGCCGTTTGATCTTTACCGTTATAGGTGGTTGATACGCTATTGGCGGTTACGGTGGCTTTCGCCTTAGCAATATCTAATGAGCCATCAATAAGTGTCAGATCATAGTTCTTGTCTGCACCTGTTACTGTGTTGGTGTATTTGCCTGCATCTTTAGCAGTCACTGTTGCAGTCACGCCTGACAATACAGTTGTAGTTTCGCCATTGACCAAGCCTGTTGCACTAAAGCCAGCAGCCGTTTGATCTTTACCGTTATAAACCGTATTTAAACTATTGGCCTTTACAATGGCTTGTGCTTTATGAATTGTGGCACTTAAACCTATAGGCTGACTAAAAGTATAATTTCCTGCATCCGCACCTGTTAAGTTATAGCCTGTTACGATCACAGACCGGATTCCTGCATTCTTATCTGTAAATGTACCTATACCACTACCAGTCAATCCAACAAAATCTCCAGCAAATGGATTGATTGAAGCAGTACCATTTAAGGTCGCATTGAACAAGCCATCATACGTTTTATCTGCAACACTTATTCCATTAATGGTTAAAACTGCAGGCGTTATACTGGCTTTAAGATTTGTCGGCTGTAGCAAGTTGTAATTTAAAGCATCTGTTCCAGTCAGCGTATAACCCGACACAATCACATTTTTATTATTGCCCACATTTTTATCAGTAAATGATCCAAATCCAATACCCGAAAGTGTCACTGAATCACCTGACAGCACTGTCACTCCAGCAGTACCCGATAATGTTGCTACTTTTGATGTATCATAGACTTTGTCAGCAACGCTCAAGCCATTAATATTTAAATCTCTTTTCGCGATTGTTAATGAACCTGATCCACCATTTTCTTTATAAATTACATCATCGCCAAACTGTGTTGTATTTGCCGCGATTGGAACACCACTAATCAGGATTGAGCCATCATTTAAACTATAAATCCCTGCATTTTTACTGGTTGTTTTATAATTCAGTCCTGAAGCCAGAGTTCCAGAAGCTATTGATCCATCATAAATTTTGTCAGAAAAATTAGCGACAATTTCTGTAACCAAGGGTTTAAGGAAATGACGTAGTAACGGCGCAGATCTTCCTTCATAAATACGCCAGACTTTTCCTGTACCACCTGCATCATCAATATCCCAACCTGCAAAAGTAGAAATTTGCTGAAGTTCTGTTGTGGTTTTTCCTATACCACCCGCACTGCTTGTTCTTCCAGAAGTACTGGTGTTCCAGAAACTATTTGTGGTTGTACCATTACCACCACCAACGAGACCACCAACAAAAGTATTCCCAGTTACACTTCCAGAAGAATAATTTTTGTCAACACTTCCGCCATTGAAACCCACCAGTCCTCCAACATATTGATTTCCGATGACAGTACCTGTTGCATAAGAGTTATTGATTTGCCCTGATATTCCACCAACTAAACCACCAATATAATTATTTCCTGTCACTGCACCTGTTGCAAAAGAAGAACTTACAACTCCGTCACTATAACCAACCAAACCACCAATATAATTATTATTAGAATATTTTCCTTTTACAGTCACATTGGCATAAGAATTTAAGATATTTCCTGAATTATAGTTCCAACCCACCAATCCGCCATACTGCTCGGTATTACCTGTGACTAAGCCTGCATTGACATAAACATTATTAATCGTGCCAAGATTAAGCCCCACGATCCCACCTGTTTTTCCATAACCTGAATAACTTATATTATTCAGTCCAAGATTTTGTATAAGTGCATTCTGATGCGTAATCGCAAACAGTCCAATGCCCTGATACATAGAGTCAATACTTAATCCACTAATCGCATGACCTAATCCATCAAACCGTCCACGAAAAGCTTGTTGTGATAGATCCATTGGACTTAAAGTTGCATTATAAAAGCCAATTGGGTCGAATCCGGTATAGCCATTCCACTGCCATGTACTACTGGCATCTATGTCTGCACCCAACACATAATTACCACTCAGGTTACCGTTGATCCCTTGTAAATCTTGACTTGTAGTCGAACCCTGTGCGCCCAAAGCCGTAATGACTTGATAGTTAATGGTAGCAGCCGTTCCTTTTTGGGTACTAAAATTCTGCCCAGCCTTTAAGTTTATTTTTGCGCCAGTGTTAATATAGTAATTAGCATTGGTATTGGCTGTATTTTGTCCATATATCAAATTAAGTTTGCCACTGTTATTGGTCGCTGTGATGTTGGCATTAATGTTGATGTCATTTTGTGCATTTAAAGTCAGGCTGGTCGCACTCCCCCAAGTCACATCAGCATTCACATTGATATCACCCTTTTGGTTACCCGTAGAGCTAGTTAGCAATATGACATTACTGGTTGCAAGACTGCTTGCTAAAGTGGTTGCGCCTATGCCGCTACTACTTGCCGATGCATTACCTGAATTAATACTGAAATCGGTAGGGTCGATCAACCAGTTTCCGATTTTCCCGCCCTCAGAATGAGAGGACACTATCGTATTATTATTAATCTTTACTTTGGCTGCTGAAGTTTCAATAAACCCACCATCTTGACCATTTTTCCCTTCAGCTTTAAGCAGGCCACTGACATTTGTTTCACCATTTTGCATATCACCTAACAAAATGATTTCACCTTTGGCATTTTGGCTTAAGCGATTCGCTTCAATAATCCCACTATGATTGACCACGGCTTTACTTAAACTGTCTTTGGCTTTTGCAGTTAAATATACAGCGCCATTGTCGGCAAGAATTGCACCACCATTGTCCACCAAGCCTTTTAATACCCCTTGATCAACTTGGTACTGGGTCAGTGAACCATCCTGTAAAGCAAGAGTGACTTGACTGGCAGCAGTGAGATGAGTAACGCCATTCGGTGTCACAATAGAGCCGGTATTTTTAACATTGGGCGCAATCAGCGCAACAGTTCCACCTGATAAAGTTTGAATACTACCGTTATTTTCTATCGTTGCTGTGCTATTGGCATTGGCTTTTAAAGTATATTTTCCATTTTGAATATCCGCATCGTTCAAACTTAAAGTTGAAGCAACCAAACCACCAACATTCACTTGAGCTGTCTTAGAAAAAACCACACCATTTGGATTGAGTAAAAACACCTGCCCATTGGCATTTAAACGCCCCATAATCTGCGATGCATTGCTATCCAAAACCCGATTAATGGCTATAGATGACTGGTTTTGTTGATTAAAATTAACCGTTGCATCTTTACCAATATTAAAAGTATTCCAGTTGGTCGAAAGGTTTTGACTATTTTGATGAATATTTAAAACGTTGCCATTTTGGGAAATGTTGGCTGAACCTTGAGTGATATTGGCGCCTGTAGGCAGTTCAGTATTAGAAATTGCGGCATAAATCGATAACGGCAATAAAGCCAGCCCCAAAAAAGCCAATCGGATTAAATTTATCCCTGATGCTTTATGAACACCGCCCTTCAGTGCGTTTTTATGGTCTACAGTACTTTGTGAAGTATTATGATTTTTTGCCAATTCTGAAACTGCTTGCCAGCACCTAAGTTGTGAATTCCAAATAACTTTATAAATTTTGTTCATGATAATCCCCAAATCTACATTTTGATCAAATATCAATTATTAGATCAAATGGGGGAATATAGAGATATACCTGAAATTGGGTATTTTATATGTATAAGTTCACGTTTTAGATAAAAATAAAAACGCTGAATGAAATTATTCAGCGTTTATTGGAAAGCACTATGCATCAAATTTAAGCCAAACAAGCGCTATAAAATCCGATTTCACAAACACCTACTAAAAACAATTAAGACATTTTATTGACCAAAGCTTCTAATTGACGATGTAACTTTTCAAGATTTCCTCTTGGATCAAGCCACCACTCTACAGTCCATAATTGTAATATATGCCAACCTAAACCTTTTAAAACTGTTGGGCGCAGTTGATCACGATCTCGTGCGGTTGCAGCCTTGGCATAATCATCACCATCTACAAGGATGCCCGTTAAATACTGCCCTACAATTTTAGGATCTTGAATTGCAAGATCAATCCGACCTTCTCCACTCCCCACAGCTAAGTCTACTTTCCAACCTAACTGCTCTAATTGAGTTTGCAAATACAACATCAGCTCATCTTTAGATTTTTCTTTTCCAACAGACTGTGCGTAATAAGCCATCTGCCCAGTTTGTGCAAAGCTAAGGAAATCTTTTAAATCCCGTACACCTTCACTACTGGTTCGCGAGAGATCAATCTGTTCTGGACGAAGTGTAGAAAAAACATGCAAACCCTGACGTGCACGAGTAATCGCAACATTTAAACGGCGCTGTCCACCTTGACGATTTAAAGCACCAAAATTCATCAACAATTTACCGTTTTGATCTGCAGCATAAGTGATTGAGAATATAATCAGATCTCTTTCATCACCTTGTACATTTTCCAAGTTCTTCACAAATAATGGCTCGAAACCCTCTCGGCTTAATTGCTCTAACTCGGGATAATTCGCCAATTCATTGTCTAACAAATCTTCAATCAGTTTTTGCTGGGTAATATTAAATGTCACCACACCAACTGTTTGTTTAACCTCAGCCGTGAGTTGAGTCGTTAAATGCTGGATAATAAATTGCACAATCGCTTGTGCCTCTGCCTTATTGGTACGGGTATCACCTTTATCATAAACCCCTTGAACTGGGTGGAATTGAATTGCACTATCCCGAGCCACAGGTGCCGGGAACGTCAATAATTCACCCTTATAATATTTTTGATTACTAAACTGGATTAAGCTTTCATAGCGACTACGATAATGCCAATTGAGCACCAATTCTGGCAATTGTGCGGCCAAGCATTCATCCAGAATACTTTCCAAATCTTCGGTAACATCCTCATCGATCGCTTCAGAATCGCCTTTTCCAAAGAAACTGGTTGGTGGTATTTGTTTATTATCACCCACAACAATCGATTGTTTGCCCCGAGCCAAAGCACCTATCGCATCCCAAACAGGAATCTGTGATGCCTCATCGAAGATCACCACATCAAACTTAGACTCAGGATCTAGATATTGAGCGACTGAAAGTGGACTCATTAACATACACGGTTTTAAACCTGTAATCACATCGGGAATTTGCTTAATTAATTCACGTACGGGTATATGCCGACGCTTTTTGCCCAACTCTTTATTGAGTAAAGCCCATTGTTTTTTAAACATTTCAGGGTTTTCAAAGATTTTATACCAACGACGGGTAATTTCCTCACTGGCAAACTGTTGATGTTCCCGATCCTGCTGCGAAAATTTCTGAATTTTTTGCTGCTGCAATTCACCATTAAACTGGTTGAGCTCAGGATGTTGACTAAACTGCTGAATAATCCATTGCCGAGCAAGATTAATATCAATTAACAATATCACATATTCTTGTCTTAACTTTTGAGCAGCATATTGCACGTTTGCTTCGGATGGCTGATGTTGTAAAAACTCGCTGAAACTTGCTAAACCCTGTTGTTTAAGTTCAGTTTTTAAACCTTGCCAATTTAGCCAATGGCGCCACTCACTTATCACAGTTTGTAATTGCCGTTGACGTGCAATAAGTTCAGCAAAAGTGATCATTGAATAGCCTTCTAAGTGTTCAGTTTGAAGCTGTTGATCGCTTAAAAGCTGGCTATATATTTTTTTTAATTCATCTACATATTGGGTGATTTTCCCCAAATCGTGCTGGCTTGCAAAACTCACTGCCTGCTGAATCACTGAAATTTGACTCATACGTTCTGAGAGTTGTTGTTTCAGTTGCGTCCATGCGATCGAAATATTTTCAAACTGTACCCAATCTGTCTTTTCAGCTTGCCAATAAGATTCCAAACGGTCTTTCAGCTGATTTTCAATGCTCTGGAATTGCTGCTGATAATTTTGAATATTGATCAGGATTGGCAAGTCATTTTCAACCACCATCGTTGATGGACGTTGTTTCTCCGTCTGATAACTCCGAATTAAATTTCTCAGCTGGTATTTTCCAAACCAAGACCAAGGCCAAAATTTGGCAACAGCTTCACGCCATTTAAATTCGATTTGTTTTAATTCAGCTTGGTAAATAGACGCATCATAATTAAAAATTAAGCGTGTACGGTTTTGCTGTATTTCTGTGCAAATCGCTTTTGCTTCAGAAATTTGTCGTATATCTATCGCATCAACAATTTTTAATAATTTCAAATCATGCTGCTGAGCGAAATTAAACAATGTCTGATAAATATCGAGATCTTTTTGTAGTTGCTGTAGATTTTCCGCACGGGGAAATTGGCAACACTCTTGCCAAGCTTGTACTGAAAAATGCAACTGTGGAATCAGTTCAGCTAAACGTTGTTGTTGCTGTTGGTACTGATCTTGCCATAACAAATTCCAAATATTCTGCGGGCTTCCCTCTGCAAATCCCTTAAGTATTTCAAAAGAGGATGGGGAAATTTGTTGATATTGTAAAAATGCTTTTGTACTGAGCGCTTTTAACTGGTTGCGAGATTGTTCAGTTAACTGCTGAATGTTAAGTTCAAATCGTAAGTTGTCTAAATCCCGATGTAGCAGCTCATCACTCATGGCATCAAATAAACTCCAACCAATCGGATGCTGTTGATGTAAAATATGCACATGCTGATTTAACTCATCGCGGCTTTCCACCAGTTGCTGAGAAAGCAATTGCCACGCTTGCTGGGTTTGCTTTTGCTGAACAACATAAGGATTATTGTTATTTTCGGCACGTTCACGAAGTTGATCTAAAACTTCTATTTTTTGCGCTTTTGCAGAATGTAATTGTAGACATAAATCGCCTAATCCAATCTGGTTTAAACGACGGTAAACCACATCTAAGGCCGCCATTTTTTCTGAAACAAATAATACTGATTTTCCATCTGCTAAACATTGCGCCACCATATTGGTAATCGTTTGAGATTTACCCGTACCTGGCGGTCCAGAAAGTACAAATGTTCGTCCCAATGCAGCTGACATTACCGCAGCAAGTTGCGAGGAGTCAGACGACAAGGGCGTGAATAATTGCTGAGGTTGATAGTTTTTATCGAGTTCGACTGGATGAGGAAAAGCCTCTTGTTTTTTAAATGGTTCCCGTGGTGTTTCAATCAGATGATTGACCACAGCCTGTTCTTTTAGCTGTTGCATACGTAAAGATAGATCACGCCACATCAGATATTTTGAAAATGAAAACTGACCAATTGCTGCTTCTGCAGTGACTTCCCATCCTCGCATATTGACCACCGCACGGCGTACAATTTGTAATACAGCATTCACATCCACACTAGATTCATCTATTGGCAATGGATCTAAGCCACTCATTTCGAGCTCAAAGTCTTGTCTTAATAACTGCAATAAAGTTGAATTAAAGCGTGGCTCATCATCATACATCCATAACCGATAACCAGACTTAGCAGATTCGCGCGTCATTCTTACAGGAATCAATAATAATGGTGCTTTAAAGCTTCTTTGAGCTTTCTCTGACTCTTTCCATTGCAAAAATCCAATGGCTAAAAATAATGTATTTGCTCCACCTTCCTCTAATGCCGTCCGTGAAGCCCGATAAACTTCAACCAAGCGTTTATTTAAGGTTTCACTATCTAGACCACTAAATAATAGCTGTCGATGCAAATTTTCATCAATATAGTGTTGTACATGATCAGCTTCATTCTCACGTGTCACATTTTTTAAAGAAATATGCTCAATACTATGGAAGAAAAACCCTTTATTTTCTGCTAAAGCATCTTCCAAAGAGGCTAAGGTTTTCTCAGAACATTGCAAGGGAATGCTTAGGCGATTATCTTTAAAGTTTAATAATTTATTTCTTAAACTTAAATCCAATAAACGCCTTAGCCAACGCTGTACGCGGGTTGCAACATTTTCACTTTCATCATAACTAGCATACTCAGGCAATGAGGCTTGTGTCCAAGTAATCTCATTATCATCAAGATTTTTTCTGACATCCAACTGCAAAGAAATCGGACGCACTCCACGTAAACGACTTTGTCGAATATCAATTGCAACATAAAACTGTTCAATTTTTTCAGGTACTTGTAAAAAGCACTGAGCAGATTCTATCGCTTGCTTTAAACTATTTTTTGAGGTCAGCAGTGTGGTTTCAATAAACGTAATTGCACCGAGTTCCATACATTTACGTAATGTTTGCAGATCATCAATCAAAATGTCGACGAGTGGTGTTTCATGTAGCCAAATTCCCAAAAAGCTGTGCCCCTGAATCAACATAACAATCGGATCAAGTCCGATTTGTTCCAGCAATGAACTGAGCAACATCGTACTGTCTAGGCAACATGCCATTTTTTCTTCTAAAATTTGTTTGGCAAAGCGAATCCGTTGCCCTTGTTGAATATAACTTGCAGGATTTACAATATAGCGTAAATCCTGTTCATTTAATGCCTGCCAAATCGCATTGACTTGCTGTAAAACATGTTCAGGATTTTTATCTGAATAACCATTTAAACTGCCAAGATTCTTTTCAAACAGTACTTCACTGGCACGTTTTAAAATAGGTACTAACGAAGCAGCATTAGGTTGTGAAAAACATGCCAATAGTTCAAGCGGTTGTTTTTCTCCACCCCAAGTATCGACAGTTAGAACTTGAATTTCTTGTTGATGCTCTGCCAATAAATTATCTTCTAAATCCAACCATTTAAAGCTTATGTTTACTTTTATATTTTCAGATAAATTTAATAGAAAATGAATATCAAAATTCAGTTTAGGATTATTGATTTGGGTACTTTGTTGTTCATCCAACATCCCGATATGGATTTCTGTTCTTTGAATAAATTCAGGATTCGCTTGAATAATAAGCTTACTTCTAGGAAGTAACTTACTACTAGTTAAAGAAATACTGTGAATTAAAGGGATAGCATTCTGCTGAAAGACAAAATTTAAACTTGCGCTAGCATCGATAAAGATTTGGAATTGATTTTGTTCAACAGCATCTGACATAAAAATTTTAATCCTAGAATTTTTTTTGATTTTGAATACAATCTTTTTACTTTATACCAAATTCATTTCAATAAAAAAGCACCCGTAGGTGCTTATCTGATTATTTTCAATCAAAAGGTTAGTAATTGTGGATCAAACAAATCCTTGATCAGATCAGATTGCAATACAGGTATATCTTGCGCTGATAGATTTTCGGCTTTATTAAAAGCGACCAATTCAGTATTTTTAGCATCATCGACAATGGTTGTAGCACTTTGATCAATTGTTCGAGCAAGCACATCATCAATCTGATTTGTAGTTAAATCATTAACTGAAGTCTTTGCCAACAATTCATCGACTGAAATGGCCGTGCTGTCATAAGAATTGGTATTGTCAACCTTGATATCTTCAACTTTGTTATTCTCAAGCGCATCTTGCAGTACAGTCGCTATGCTTGTACTGAGAATAGCTGAACTGCCAGCTATAGCAGTATGATCTAAATCTGAAACATTTGAATGGAGCTGCGAAAATTGATTTTCTATTGGTGTCGATTGATCGAGTACTTGAGCGCTACTTTCTGGCTCAGAATTTAAAACACCTGACCCAATCGCATCAGCACTTTTAACTGAATCAATATTCGAATCAGCTAAATCAGCATGAAAAGCTGACGTTTCATCAAAAACTGCCATTTTTGTGGCGATTTCTATTACAGTAAATGTTCGTGCATCACTTACTAAACTGGTATTCCCTGCTTTATCCGTTTGTACAGTGGTAATACTGTGACTTCCCAGAGTTAAATCATAAGCAAAACTAAATGACCATTTACTATCTGCACCAACTGTGACCTTACCTACCGCCTGATTATTGTCATAAATAATTAAAGTTGCTCCAACTTCTCCTGTTCCTGAAATCACAGGCCGCTTGTCATCTGTAGTCCCATTTGCAGCAACAGAACCTACAGTTGTCCCAACATCATCAACCACATCTGTGATTTTCGGACTAGCAGGCGCGGTTACATCTTTGGTACCTGTTACAGAGCTAAGCGCTGACTGATTTCCAGCTGCATCTGTTGCATATACACTGCCGACTTTTGCTTCAGTCAACGCTGTTGAAAGTGTGACAGAATAATTTCCGTTTGCATCTGTTGTTGCTGTGCCTAATAATTTATTTGCACTGTCATAAACTGAAATTTTGGAATTTGCTTCAGCGGTACCCGTGATCACAGTTCCTTCAGCATTTAAATTGGCCACGGGTTTATCTGGTGCTAAAACATCTTGTCCAGCTTTAATTTCTACAGCACTCGACTTATTTCCTGCAGCATCTTCAATTATAATTTTGCCAGTCTTGCTTGTATCTAAAGCAGGAGAAATGGTGATATTGAATTTGCCATTGGCGTCTACAACACCTGTTGCAATCACCGTACCTGTTGAATCTTGAATGATCACTTTAGCATTTACTTCTGCGGTTCCATGTATTGAAGTTCCATCTTTAGATACATCAAACTTAGGTTGATCAGGTGCTATAGTATCTTTACCGACTTCAATATTATGTTTTTCTGATTTATTACCAGATGCATCAATCGCTTCGACTGTACCAATCTGGCCTGTGGTTAAAGCAGGAGAAATAGCAACAGAAAATTGTCCCTGTGCATTGGCTTTTGCAGTACCAATCAGTTGACCCGCTGGATCATACACATTAATTATGGCATTCGCTTCTGCTTTACCAGTAACAATATTTCCTTGCTCATTTAACTGCCCCTGAGGCTCATTGGGTGCAATAGTATCTTTAGTACCCACAACAGAGGTATAGGTTGAAGCATTTCCAGCTTTGTCTTTTGGATTGATATAATAAGTATTATTGTTCAGCAAAGCCTCCGGCAGTGTCAATGAATAATTTCCATCTTTATCTACCACTGCTGTAGCAATCACTTTCTGGTTTTTATCAATTACATAAATAGTCGCACCCGCTTCAGCCGTACCCTTAATTTCAGTACCTTCTGGATTTAATGTTGCAGTCGGCGTTTTCGGTGCAATAATATCAGTAACCCCCTTTGATTGATTACTTCCACCATCATCAATCAATGCCAAACCTAAACCAATTGCAGAAGCAAGACCGACACCTGCTTTCACTGCGCTTGAAGAAAATAAATTTGAAAATGAAAACTCAGGTGTTGAATCTTCATAAGCAGAGATTTGTTGAACACCCGCAGTATTGGCACCTTCATAGAGTAAAGTGTCAAGTTTTTGCAAACCGCTATAGTCTGTAAAGTTTCCATTATCATCAAAGTGAGCAAGTGAGAAACTTCCATCCGCTTTAGGGAAAGTTAAAGAATGGGTTGTAGTTGCATTGGTTTGAAAAAATCCCTCTAAAACAATTTGCTCACCATTATTTAAACTAATAATCAGCTTATCACCTAATCGCTCTAGTGTTTTCACATCTTGTTGTGTGACACCAATTTGAATAATAGCAGGTTGATTTAAACTGACTGTTTTTGCTTGAGAATCCTGTAGTAATATTTTGTCTTGTTTTGCAGCGACGACTATTCTTGTCATTTATACCTTCTATTGATTTAAAATGTATTTTTTGAAAATTATACAGAAGGTATTTATATATACAAACGACTTAAACTAATTTCTGAATTATTTATAAAAATATAAAATTCAGATACTTAAAAAAGTAAGATAGCGCACAAAATCTTATTTAAACAATAAATATCCAGCATTCTTACTTTTGAAATATAACTTCACTATTTAGCAAATCGCTTGGACAAATTGTGGTGCAGTATCCAAAATTTCAAACCAAGCAGCTTTGTTATCGGTAAATGCATGTGAAACAATCTTGCCTTGAACAGGCTCATTTACAATACCTACACGTAATCTAACTACTTCTGGTAAGTCTAGACGCGCACTAAATAATGGGGATGCACATCTTTTACAGAAGGTTCGTTTTTTATTTTCAGTGGCATAATATTCTTGAAATAGTGCCTGTCCTTGAACAATCTCTAAATCTTGAGTCTGAATAGGAGCAATCGCCACAAATGCAGTGCCTTGAGCTTTTTGGCATTGCTGACAATGACAAACAAATATTTGAGGGATTTCACTATGAATTTTCAGTTGAATACCACCACAAAGACAAGAAGCTGTATACATTTTTATTCCTTTATATTGTGAGTAAACACATTTTATCGAGCAATTTTAACACTTATAACTTATAAATAATCAAATGGATAATGTGAAAAAAGTTCAGGATGGATACGATTTACAGTATCTTGAAATTGCTCCAATCCAATCGTAGACAATGGTTTTTTATCCAAGTGCTGATCCATTGCTTGCAGAAGTAAAGCAAATTGTAAAAATTGGAAAAAGTTGACTTGCATTGACTGGAACTGATCATGCTTTAAACTCTCATCTAAATCCATGCCTAAATCATGATTATAGAATAAAATATCAAAACTATTGCGATCTAAAAACCATTCATCACCTTGCCCTGTACGACCAATTTTCCATAGTTGTTGGGATAATTTTTCCACATGCTCTGCGAAATACTGGTTTTCCTTTATCGCAGTTTCATAGCCAAATAAATCAATATCAGGGGTAATTTCAGTATCGCCACACTGTTGTAAAAATTCAAGATAATGAGGATCTGAAAGAAAAGTCACAGTACTTTGAATGGGTTGAGTTCGCGGATTTAATAGCTGAAGTATCTGTTTAAAATTGGTTTGCAGTTCAAACATTATTGCGCTCTCAAAGATTGTTTTTTGTTCTAAGTTTTTTGTTCTAGATCATCTGCTCGATAGGACTTTAAGGCCTCAATTTCAGTATAAATACTCGCTTGCAATTGATCACGAAATACAATCATATCATCCATGCTCCCAATCTGTTCAATAGATAACCGTGGCATAAATTTGAAATAGAAAGGAATCCGCTTTGGAATAATATGCTTTGGAATCGAAGGAATAACCTCACCCTGTCTAAGCAATGAACCTATTTTGGGATTTGATAATATTTTATTAAACCATTTTTGTTTGAGCAGAATATTTACATCGAAAGCCAAATCAAAAACTTCATCACCACCTAAAGCCACAAAAGGAGCTATTTCATAACCAAATTCCTGAGCCAACTTTAAGAAACCAAAGCGTTGCTTCCAGATCAATTGATAAGCTTCACCTTTGCGTTTAATAACTTCTCGACCACCTCCTGGAAAAACCAAAATCGAATAGCCTTGTCGCATCGCTTCTTTGGCATATTCTTGTACGCCATCAACCCCACCGACACGTTTAACTACCTCTTTCCAAATCGGAATATGAAAATGGATATGATCAGCTAAACTAACCACAGCGATTTTATGCTCTGTAAATAAATAATCAATCAGAATCGGAGAATCTAAAACACCATAGATGGTGTGATTACCGACATACATGGCTGGTTTATTCGGTACTAAATTTTCAGTACCTAAAAATGTTGGACGAAAGTAAAAGCGCTGTAAGCTGCTTATTAATCGAATTAGTTTAGCGTTGTGGCGTATTTTCAAGGTTTTTTCAGTCATGTTGTATCTCTACAAAATACTTTTCAACATTTTTTGATCTTACCATTAAGTGTATGACTGCTCCTTTTTCAGGGAAGAGCTTTGAACAAATAAAATAAGTTAAATTTTGGATAATCCCCCCTTCTTTTCAAAGTAGCTGAACTATGCTTTTAGCGACGCAAGGGGGGGAGATTTTATAAAATTATGATTTAAGCAACGTGCTTTTGTACAAGAATTGAACCCACAGAATAACCTGCACCAAATGAACATAGCACACCATATTCACCATCATTCACCTGATCCGCACTACGATGTAATGCAATGATCACACCTGCTGAAGACGTATTGGCAAACTCATCTAAAATGATTGGTACCAAATCAGGATCTGCTTCTGCAACTTCTTTGCCGACAATGAGTTTTAAAATTAATTCATTCATATTGGCATTGGCTTGATGTAGCCAAAAACGTTTTACATTTTCAGGTTGAATACTGTTCTTTTCCAATTGTGTGGAAATAATTTTCGCAACCAATGGACACACTTCTTTAAATACTTTGCGACCATCTTGACGAAATTGCTTATCATCACGAGAAGTTAATTCTGAACCATTTAAGAAACCAAAATTATTTCGGATGTTATTGGAGAATTGGGTAAACAAATGGGTATCTACGATTTCAAACCCTGTTTTGCTATCCGTTTCTTCAATAATTGAAGCTGTTGCAACATCGCCAAAAATAAAATGGCAGTCACGTGAACGATAGTCAGTATGGCCTGAGGTAATTTCCACATTGACCAATAACACACGACGTGCACCCGTTTTTACAGCATCGTAGGCTTGTTTCAAACCAAATGTAGCAGCTGAACACGCCACATTCATGTCGTAGGCATAGCCCTGAATCCCCAATGCAGTTTGAATTTCAATTGCAACAGCAGGATAAGCACGTTGTAAATTTGAACAAGCTAAAATCACCACATCAATGTCTTCTGCAGTTACGCCTGCATTTTCCATCGCTTGTTTTGCCGCAATCACGCCCCACTCAGCTTGGATTGAAAGCTCTTCATCTGAACGTTCTTCTAAACGAGGACGTAAACGATTAATGTCTAGGACACCTGATTTTTCAATCACATAACGACGCTTTACACCTGATGCTTTTTCAATAAATTCTGCACTTGAACCACGACGGGCAACAACTTCACCCGCTTCAATTTTTTCAGCATTTTCACTGTTAAATTGTTCCACATAAGCATTTAAACAATCCACCAATTCTTCATTGGTAATCACTTCTTCAGGATGGTACAAACCTGTACCTGTAATACGGATGCCCATGTAAAACTCCTTTTTAAATTCACAAATATTTCAAATTATTTCTATTCTAACCGATTCCAAGCTTTTCCCATACTTTTTGTATTCTGGTTGACGAAATCGGCATCTTGGTTTTCATTGGTTGAGAAAATAATGAAATACGTAGTTCCTCAACCATGAAGTAGACTTCTTTAACACGGACATCCGACTTAAACTTAAACAGTTTATCCATCCAAGGATCTACTTCTTTAATTGCAGCATCATCACGATTTAGATTATTCGGCAATCGATCTAAACGCAATAACAATGCTTTTAAATAACGAGGATATTCCTGCCAAATATCTGAAGATTTTGAATAAACAAAATTGGATAAGTTCATTAAATCGAGTTGATCCTCAATATCATTCATATTTTTAGCAAATACATCTTGATCCAGCATCAACAATTGCTGGCGTATTTCCTGCCATTGAATATAAATTTCACTGATCAACTTTAATGCTTCCTGACCATAACTTAAAAATGACTTTTTCACATCTGCCATGACTATCGCAAATTCTTCAGCATTAATTGGTAAATCTTGAATTGCCATTTGTAATGTTGCGTACACCAACATTTGCTCAAGTTGTGCTTTATCGCCCAAAGGAGAATATGCCAATGCCAGTGGCTTGGAAATTTGCTTTTTCAATTGACGAATCAAATCCCCCAATTGCATATGAATCAAACGAATTACGCCTTCACGATGCTGTTTAATCGCTTCACTTTGATCATTAAAGGTCTGAATCACAATACCAGAATCATCTTTCAACTCTAACTTAGCAAAGTCTTTGCTTGGAACCAGTGCCTGATATTGTTTAACCACAACCCCAGTTACTTTCTGAGATGCTTCAAATACAAAGCTTTCAGGAAAAGTAGTAAACTCACCTTTTAACTGTTTGACAGGACTGTGTGTTTCAGTTCGACAACGTGCTTTAAGTTCTGCAAGATCACGGCCTTTTTCAATCACGCGACCTTTTTCATCAATTACTTTGATAAATGGAATTAAGAATTGATCAATACGTTCAAAAGAAAAATCTTTATTGGTAATTTGTTCACCACGTAATTGAAATGCCAAAAATTCAAAAATATGCTGACGCAAATGTTGCGCATCGACTGCTTTGATCAATTTATTGGCTGTATCTGGAATCGGCACCAAGTTACGACGTTTATCTTTTGGTAAGGCTTTTAATAAAGCTTCGATTAAATCCAAACGCCAACCCGGAATCCCCCAAGACCAAATATTTTCATCAACTTGAGCTAAGGCCTGTACAGGAATTTTTACAGTTGCGCCATCTTCATCATGACTTGGATCAAAACGATAGCTGGCAGCTAAACGCAATTGTCCATTATGTAAATAATCTGGAAATTGCTGTGTAGTTGGACGATCATTCATCCATAAATCATCATCATCAACAAAAAGATAACGAGGATTCTGCGGTTCTACTGTTGCTCGCCAATCTTCAAAGCTACGACGGCTGGCAATTTCCGTAGGCACTTTAGAGGCATAAAACTGATAAATGGTTTCTTCATCGACGACTAAATCACGACGACGCAGTTTGTCTTCTACCCGCTCCACTTCTTCAAGCTTTAATAGGTTGTGTTTTAAGAATGGTGGCGTTGTTCCCAAGTTTCCTGTAGTTAGCGCATCTCTTAAGAAAATTTCATGTGCAGCCAACTGGTCCACTTTTTCATAATTGGTGGCACGTTTCGGTTCAATGATCAGTCCAAATAATGAAATCTGATCATAAGCATTGACCACGCCCGGTTTTTTCGCCCAATGTGGCTCAAAATAATGATGTTTTAATAAGTTCGGTGCAGCCAAAAGAATCCACTCAGGCTCAATTTTTGCCAATGTGCGTAAATACACCTGTGAGGTTTCGACCATTTCAAATGCCATTACCCATGGGGTATTGGTTTTATGTAAGGTTGATGCAGGAAAAATTCGGGCTTTTTGCTGACGAACTGCCATGAAAATATTACGTTCGTCAGTTTTATTGGCAATAAAGGACAATAGTCCTGTCAATAAGGCACGGTGTAAATTTTCATAACTGGCCTGCTTTTCATTGAATGAAAGTTTTAAACCTTGTGCTAAATCCAGTAATTGTTCATGAGTTTTCTTCCACTCACGTAAGCGCAACCAGCTAAGAAAATGCTGTTTGGCAAAATTACGTCTTTTGCTTTCACTCAAAGTTTCACGATTTTCAGTCAGTGTATTCCACAGTTTAATATAAAATAGAAAATCTGAATCTGCTTCTTTAAATAATGCATGTTTTTGATCCGCCTGCATTTGCTTATCAGCAGGACGCTCGCGTGGGTCTTGTACTGCAAGTGCAGCAACAATAATCAAAACTTCATTCAGTACCCCAAAATGAGCACCACCAAGAATCATACGTGCAAGGCGTGGGTCTATTGGCATTTTTGCCATTTGTAGACCGATTTTGGTTAAACTGTTATTTTGAAGTTCGGCTTTTTTAGTAGCAGGTTGTGCAAGGTTTTTTGCTTTAGCATCACCTACAGTTCCCTGCTTGGAAACCGCAATTTCATTTTGTGCCATTGCTTGAGGAAGATTATTTGAATTTTGCGCGTCATGGATAGCACCTAATTCAATCAGCAACTTACGCCCATCGTTGACCAAACGATGGTCTGGTGGCTCAATAAAATCAAAATCTTCTACAGCACCTAAACCGAGACTTTGCATCTGTAAAATAACCGATGCTAAATTGGTCCGTTTAATTTCTGGTTCAGTAAAATCTGGACGACTTTGAAAATCATCTTCACTGTATAAGCGAATGCAAACACCTGGTGCAATACGACCACATCGCCCTTTACGCTGATTTGCAGCAGCTTGAGAAATCGCTTCAATCGGTAAACGCTGTACCCGTGAACGATAGTTATAGCGAGAAATACGTGCAAAACCACTGTCGATCACATAACGAATATTCGGTACAGTCAATGCTGTTTCAGCAACGTTTGTCGCGATGATAATACGTCGACCACCACCAGATGGATTAAAGATTTTCTGCTGTTCTGCCAAAGCTAAACGAGCATATAAAGGTAAAATTTGCGTGTGTTTAGGACCAAATTTTTGTAAGGTCTCTTGTAGTTCTCGAATTTCTTGTTCAGTACTTGAGAAAATAAGAATATCCGCATGTTCAGGATGTCCCTTAGACTCAGCATCCTTAAAACATTCTTCTACAGCTTGTACCACTGCGCGTGGTAAATTTTCTTCAAACTCATCAAAGTCATCATCATCACTACCGCCGATCGTCATCTCTGAAATCGGACGATAACGCAGTTCAACTGGAAAGCTACGTCCTTCCACTTCAAAAATTGGTGCACCATTAAAATATTCGCTAAAGCGATTCACATCTAATGTCGCTGAAGTAATAATGATTTTTAAATCAGGGCGCTTTTTGACCAGTTGCTTCAGGTAACCCATGATGAAATCAATATTTAATGAACGCTCATGTGCTTCATCAATAATAATCGTGTCATATTTATTTAAATAACGATCATTAGAAAGTTCAGCAAGTAGAATACCATCCGTCATTAAGCGAACGATCGAATCATTTGATCCTTGCTCATTAAAACGCACTTTAAAACTGATGCTTTCACCCAGCTTTTCACCAACTTCTTCAGCAATTCGTTGCGATACGCTTCGTGCTGCTAGACGACGAGGCTGAGTATGACCAATCATCCCAGTTAAACCACGACCTGCAAGCATTGCAATCTGTGGTAATTGCGTAGTTTTACCAGAACCCGTTTCCCCTGCAACAATAATAATCTGATGCTTCTGAATCGCTTCAATCAGTTTATCTGCATACTGGGTAACCGGTAGATCCTGATTGAGTTTGATTGTCGGTAGACTGGCTAATCTTTTTTTGACTTGATGATTTGATTTCTCAAACAATTCTTGGAATTTTTCAGGATGAGCATCTTTTCCTTTTTTCAGTCGATTTAAACGATGGCGATCTCGTACCATAACCCATTGATCGACATTTAACTGATTTGGCACAGATGCATTATCCTAATACTTAAAATTGAACGGAATATTTTACGCTGTAAAGCACAGGAGAGATAGTCCAATCAAAGTGAATTCACCATTGTGTTATACATGTATTATAAAAATAATATTTAAAAGGTGCTAAAGTTTACTCAACTACGCAACTGGCTGTGGTTGCAAATATTCTTATAGACGTAGATCTGTTGCTATATGATCTACAAAACTAGCTAGCTTGAAGTGATGCCCAAGCACAAAACAGCAGTCCCTGTATCATTTGCTCGATGCACAACATTGAAATGTGATGTAGTTAAAATTCAATTTATCTTATATGAACAAATTCTATACATTGAAATAAATTTTATATCTTTTTTAGAAATCACCCTTGAAATATAGCCCCAGAAGCATCATGTTTGTAACAGATTAAAAAAGGATGCTTTGTCATTCAAACATCATCTTGATTTGCTTTAGTTGATGAAACTCTGACAAAACAACGGTTTTTGGTGAAATGTATCTGGAGCACGTTAATTTGATTTTCCGATCTTAGCGATAAAAAAATACTATTTCCCCAATAATCTAAAATTCATTATTCTAGTTAAATATTAGATAAACACCTCAATCATGGAGATAATGATGAGCTTAATTAATACTGAAGTTAAACCATTTAAAGCACAAGCTTTCCAAAACGGCCAATTCATTGAAGTTACAGAAGCCGATCTTAAAGGTAAATGGTCTGTAGTTTTCTTCTATCCAGCAGACTTCACTTTTGTTTGCCCAACAGAACTTGGTGATCTTGCAGACAACTATGCTGAATTCAAAAAATTAGGCGTTGAAATCTACTCTGTTTCTACAGATACACACTTCACGCACAAAGCTTGGCACGATTCTTCTGAAGAAATCAAAAAAATTGAATATGTAATGGTTGGTGACCCAACTTGGGTTCTTGCTAAAAACTTCGAAGTTTTAATTGAATCTGCTGGTCTTGCTGATCGTGGTACTTTCGTTATCGATCCTGAAGGTAAAATCCAAATCATCGAAATCAATGCTGGTGGTATTGGTCGTGATGCTTCTGAACTTCTTCGTAAAGTTAAAGCAGCTCAATACGTTCACGGTCATCCTGGCGAAGTTTGCCCAGCTAAATGGAAAGAAGGTGATGCAACTCTTGCACCTTCAATCGACTTAGTCGGTAAAATCTAATTCTTGAATTAGATTTTACCCATAAAAAAACCACGCTTTTTAGCGTGGTTTTTTACATTGGATTTTATGTGCAGGTTTTTGCGTTTGTAGGTTTTTATTTAATGAGACCAAATTACAATTTCATATCCGTCTAAATCTTTAAAATGAAAACGACGCCCACCAGGAAAACTAAAGATCTCTTGTACGATAGTTGCTCCTGCCTCTTTCACACACATTAAGCTTTGTTCTAACTGGATACTATATAAGACAATTAATGCCCCACCAGAACTTTGCACATTGTCAGATTGGGTAAAGCCACCTTTTATCTCCCCTGAATCAAACTCACAATATGCAGGACCAAAGTCAGTAAAAGTCCAGCCTAAGTTTTGATAAAACTTTTTGCTTTGGAGGATGTCTTTCACCTTAAATTCAATATAGTTTATTGAAATTTTTTGACGAGACGCTGACTGATCCATATATGTTTCACCATAAATTTATAAAATATTTTTTTAATAAAAAAACAAAGCATTAGCATATAAAAAATGCATTTAAACCACTGGATTTAGAATAGCATAATTATTTTTGCGTTGTTTTGCTCAAACGATCAACTTGCTTAAGTAGCTCAGGAATACGGTATTTCCCATACATGGACTGCACGTTGTGTTTCGCTTTCGCTAATTCTATTCCGATGGCAGAGACATATAAGGGCTTAACACTTTGTCCACGTAGAATTTCAAATTCCTTTGGCGTTCCCCTAAATTCATTTTTAGCCACTCCAATTACAGGAGTTTTATCAGCTAAGGCAGTATATAAATGCTGTCCTAAACCAACTGTTTGTTCAACACCTAAATAAACATAGCCATCAATCACAATCATATCAATGGTTTCTTTCACCAAATCCAATAATTTTAAAATACACGGCAATTCACGTTTATAAAATTGACCTGACTCATAGTCAGCAATTGGCTTGATGGTGATAAGGTAATGGTTCGATATACTAGAACTCGTCCAAGACTCAAATACAATGCCAGCAACTTGTGCAGCGTTTTCTGTATAGGCAACATCTATTGCAAGAATCATAATCTATCCCTAAATTATTAAAAAACTCGTTATCTCGTTTAATTATGATTTTTAAGCGTTTATCTTGCAAAAATACGCAATGTCAAAATATGAATAACCTTATCAAAACAATCATTAGGATTTTTACAAAACCACTATACATTTCTTTAAGTGAATAGACTAATTTCAAAAGATACAGAATATTTTTTCTGTAAAACAATCAAAAGTTTAAGGGGTTGCTTATGGGATCTATGATTACCGTGACTTCTTGGAAGTATAATGCTTCTTCACGGTATTTAAAAATTTTTTATAACAATGGTTCTGGTGAACTTTACCATCCCGTACCAGAATTTATATACAATAATTTACTACGATGTAGTGATAAAACAGCATTCGTGCATAAATACCTAGAATATGATTTACATTTTAAAAGGCTTTCAATTTTATAATTTTAGAGCGGCGCTTTTAAAGTAAAGTCAGGGAGATTTCTCCCTGATATAAAAACTGTGTTAGTTTTTTAATGTCACCATAAACAGACCTGACCCGATCGACAAGGTTGTTGTCATAAACCTTTCATCTTGTTTAACTTCTTTGATAAAGCTTTTAACTTCAGCCGCATGTGATATTACGTTATCAACAATCAAAACTCCGCCATGCTCTACAAGCATCTTCTGTAGATATACCCAGTAATTTAAATAAGCATTGCGTTCAGCATCAAGTAGAATAAAGTCATATTGTTCCTGACACTGTTCTAAGTATTTTTGCGCATCCCCCACCCAAAAATCGATCACGTCATCAACTTTTAACTCTTGAGCATGCAGTTGCGCTTGCTGAGTTCTTTTTTCATCGATCTCAAGCGTTGTCACCTTCGCACCTGTCACTTTGGCTGCATCCGCAAGCCACAATGTAGAATAACCTGTTGATGTTCCGATCTCTAAAATTTTCTTAGACTGCTGAATTCTTACTTGCATCGCTAAAAACAATGCTGATTCAGGTTCGATATTTCGATAGCGTTTAATACGATCACACTGTGTGGCATCAAACTTAATAAAGGATTGATATAGTTCATTCAATCGTTGCAAAAATGGGTTACTTAAACTCATGTTTAGATCTTCCTTTTCACTATCATTGTTATTATTTCAATCATTTACGTCATTGCTATGACAATACATAGCTTTTGACAAGTTACATCGTTACGGTTTATTACATGACTTAATCAACCTATAAAGTCTAACGCATATGGATTAAACAGCATGTAAAAAATCAAATCTTGGTTGAATTTGGCCATTTTCTAATGTGACCTGCTCACAAAACATCTCATAAGGTCTCACCCACACTGAGTAGTCGCCATATAAGCATTGGTAAACCACAACTTTTTCTCGGGTTTCACTATGTGTTGCGACATGAAAGACTTGGTATAAATTACCTTTATAATGTTTATAAATTCCAGCTTTTAACATGAATGCTCAACACAATAAATACGATACTTATGTTATACAGGATAGTAAAAGAAAAAACTCGTCCGAGGACGAGTTTTTTAAGCTTTTCAGTTTTTAAATTAAGAAAAATCTAAGCCTTTTTCAAATGCTTTTAACTCGTGACGAGCCATTGCTAAGTTTGATTTAGAACGATCTAAAACCAGATAAAGAAATAAATTTTCATTTGAATCAAGTGGACGAATCAAGTGATACTGCTTACCTAATGTAATTAAAATATCTTCAATTACATCATCTAATTTTAGTGCTTTTGCAACTTTACGCTTAGCACGAACAACTTCAGTATTACCTGCTGCTGCTAATTCTAAGTCTAAACCTGCACCCGCAGTCGCTAAAGATAAACCACTTTCGCTATCTACTAATGCAGCACAAACGAAACCATCGATATCAGTTAATTGATCTAGTGTGATACGAGCCATGAGCATCCCCGTTGCTTTCAACATTGTTGTTCGTTTTAGCAATTCAATTTTTATTTTGCTTTACTAAAACACTTTACTATATAGCTAAAAATTTTCATTTCTAACTAACATGTATAAATTAGTATTCTTTTTGAATACCCATTTAATTTTATTTGATAATCAATTTTAATTAATTATTTCCACACTCATTTAAATAGCATAAAAAATATTAATTATTCAATAGAAATTTAAAAAATAAATAACTAATTTGACTATTTAAAGCTTTCAAAAAATTCCAAAAAATACCAGATTCGAAAAAAAATCAGTATAGATCTCATTTTTTAAAAAAATGTAAACCTCATCACATATTTTAAAATAACTTCCCTATATGTTTCTCGTGAGTAATTCAGAAGTAGATTTGAGCTCATATAGGATCTGCCCCAATAAAATATCTTTGTTGGTCATCGCCACTAAAACCAACGGATGCTTTGGATGAGGAATTGCGGTTAATAGCGCTTTTCCATTCTCTGCATCTAAGGTAATTGTTTGACATCCAACAAGATTGATTTCTGAAACAAATGCTGTCACTAAGGCCAAAATCGAACTACTCACTGCAGCAATTTTTCCAGAATTGTTAATATTTTTCTTGTTGGCTAAAGCAATTTCAAAACCATCAGAAGTACACAACATGATGAACTCTACACCACTGACCGAGTTCAAAAGTTGTCTGATTTGTTTTTCAGCATATATGACAAAATCATCGGGTACTTTTCGAGATGTGTTTAGATCAAGCATATTCAAGAAAACCCCATAAATTAATTTGTAAATTAAGCATTTTGAAAAGCCGAAAAACATGTTTTCTAGACTTTTTCTAGTGACAGAATTATTTGATATACTTCACATTTTAGCTCAATTCTATCTGTTTTTATTGGCTTGTAAATATTTTTTTTCAATTTTAATTTATTTTTACAGCACTGATTTTGTCTCCAAAGTTCAAAATTGTCAGATCTAGTACTACTCGTCACTTTTAATCGATTAATATCATAAATTGTATAGATCTTAAACTATGTCTTGATTTAATTTTAACGATAAAACATAGAAACAACTTTTTTATTTTTTCATTAAGTATTTTATTGATACTTGAGTTTTAGATATAAAGCGAGTGTATTCATATTATATTAAACTTTTATTAAAATTATGTTGATCAGTTATTATTCAATATAAGATAAATTGATCTTATAAAAAATTTACATTTTATTTTTTGATTTGGTTATTTTTTGTGTTTATATTTGGATTTGTTGATCATTCCTCTATGTTTGCGACAGTGTGTGTTTTAGATGATACTAGGCACGAAATATGAAATTTAGTCTTTCTAAATGAGTAGTTCGTAACAAGGTAACAGTAAAAAATACACTAGTCCCTGAGCTTCGCCTTGTGCTGCCAATAAAGCAGTGCTTTGTTCTTACTCTGGTTGCAACTAAAATTAGCTCTGTTGGCGTTATGAAACTTAAAAGAGATCCGTTATTCTTTTTTTTTCATCCTTAGTGACTTATACAAGCTTTGCTCAATTTTAGCCTACAACGCAAGCTACTTATGAAATATTAACGAGCCCTTATTTTATCCAACTGCTGGATGCCAAAAATTAATTTAAAAAAGGTACAAGACAATGAATAAACTTCTACTTTCTCTTGGTCTGATTGCAACGATTGCACTTGTTGGTTGTAATAAAGACAAAGCACCTGAAACGGGTGCGACTACAGGTGAACATGCTGCAAATGCCGTAGAACAAGCAAAACATGATGCAGAACACGCGGCTCAAAATGCAGCGGATGCGACTGCTAAAGCTGCGGATAATGCAGCAAATGCAACTGCGACTGCTGTAGATCATGCAGCTGATGCAACTGCCCATGCTGCAGATGCAACTGTTGATGCTGCTAAAGATGCCACTGCAACTGCTGCGGGTGCTGTTGAAAAAGGTGCTGCTGACGTTAAAGAAAAAGCGAGCCAATAGTTTTAATATGAAAAAAAGCTCCTAAATATAGGAGCTTTTTTTCATTTGTCATATATTTACATTATAAATTAACCGACTTTCAGTCACATGGAGTTTTGTTTATGTCTCATTCTCACCACCTAGAACAGCATTTTATACAACGTACAGGCTGGTTAAGAGCAGCCGTCTTAGGTGCAAATGATGGCATTATTTCTGTGACTAGTTTAGTGATGGGAATGGCAGCAAGCGGTGCCTCAAGCCACACCCTGCTGATTACCTGTATTGCAGGATTAATTTCTGGTGCAACCTCAATGGCTGCCGGTGAATATATTTCCGTTAAATCACAGTCAGATATTGAAGCAGCAGATCTAAAAGTAGAAGCTCTAGAATTAGAAAAGAATCCGCACTTAGAGCTTAAAGAACTTACCCACATTTATATTCAACGTGGTTTAGATCCTGAATTGGCGCATCAAGTTGCTGTTCAACTCACAGAAAAAAATGCTTTGGAAGCACATGCACGTGATGAAATTGGGATCAATGAAGCAACTGCTGCAAGACCATTACAGGCTGCTGGTTCTTCTGCATTATCTTTTTCTATTGGTGCATTATTTCCGACATTATCAATTGTGTTTAGCCCGGAAGCATATTTAGAGAAAATTGTTTTAGTTGTCGGTATCTTATCTCTAGTCATACTGGGTGCGTTATCCAGCTATTTTGCTGGTACATCAATACTCAAAGGTAGTTTCCGTGTGGCTGTGTGGGGAATTATCGCAATGGCGTTCTCAAGCTGGATTGGTTCACTGTTCCAAGTCACTCCAATTTAATTTATGTCTTGATAAAATAAGTCGCAACTTAAAGATGTATTTAAATTATATTTTTATAATAAATACCGAACATAATTTGCTAATTTGCAGTCGCTTCGGCAAAGTAACTTAAAACACAAGGAGCTTAAGTATGTCTTTATTAGAACAATTAGGGATAAAACATCCCATATTACTTGCACCAATGGCTGGAGTTTCTACCCCACTATTGGCTGCAGAAGTATCAAATCAAGGGGCTTTGGGTGCTTTAGGACTCGGTGCAAATACACTAGATTCTGCATTAAAACAAATTCATGAAACTCAAGCACTAACACCACATCCTTTTCAATTAAACTTTTTCTGTCATGAATCAGCAGCATTAAACACTGAATCTAATCTGTTATGGAGTCAACATTTAGCAACTGAATTTGAAAAATTTGGTGCAAGCCCACCTACAGAATTAAAATGTATTTACCCTAGCTTTAAAGACAATGATGATTTTTTAAACCTTTGTTTAGACACTCAACCCAAAGCAGTAAGTTTCCACTTTGGCATCCCGCATGAATATCAAATTCAAAAATTAAAACAAGCCGGTATCATCACAATTGTTTCTGCAACCAATCTAACTGAAGCGCTCACTATCGAAGAAGCAGGGATTGATATTATTGTAGCTCAAGGTATCGAAGCAGGTGGACATCGCGGTATTTTTAATGCTCAAATTGATGGCGCAATTAAAACCGCTGATTTAGTCCAACTCATCAAAAAATATAGTTCACTTCCTGTCATTGCAGCAGGTGGTATTATGAATGGGCAACAAGCTAAAACCATGTTAAACCTTGGTGCTGATGCCGTTCAATTGGGAACTGCTTTTGTACAATGTAAATCTTCAAATGCCAATGCAGCATACCGCAAGGCTTTATTTGATCACCCACTCACTCAAATTACTTCAAGCATTTCAGGTCGCCCAGCACGCGGCATCATCAATCATTGGCAAGCGAGGATTGATCAGCCCGACCGTCCACATGTAGCCGCCTACCCTAGAGGTGGATCAGGAAATTTGAACAACACTTATAAGTGATATTTTGCTCCCCAAATGATGTTATAAACATCAATATATGGAGTATTTTATGGCACG